>NZ_JBCNNS010000029.1:0-42345 GCF_039594335.1 Raoultella sp. | reverse complement strand
ATAAGCCAGATGCCGAAGAAGACCAGAATATCGCTACGCGGCGTCAGCGCCCAGAAGTCAAAACCGACTTCCCAGACGCCCCAGATCATGGTGGCGAGAAGCAACGCGGCATAGAGCCAGAGCGCTGTGCGTTTGCCCTGTAACAGCATCACGGTGACGGCCAGCATGATCAGGCCAGCAATAGGGTAATACCAGGAGCCGCCAATGGCTGCCAGCCATACGCCACCAATAAGAAGATACAGGCCGCAGAACGCTGCAAAGAGAGCTGTCAGCGTCACGAGAAGCCGTGATTGTTGAGACTTTGTTTCTGCCATAGAAAGACACTCGGTTGTTTGTTAATTTTTAATTGCAATTAATTATAGGATTTAACAAGTGTGATCGGAATCACAAAATGGGCTTTATGATTCCCTGCATCGCATATTTCTTTTTACTGGTATACTGCATAGCTTGCCGGTCAATGTCGGTGCATTCGCAGCGGTGTTGATGATTTATATTAAGAATCAAATGGTTAGTTTAATGAAACATACTGTAGAAGTGATGATCCCGGAAGCCGAGATCAAAGCGCGTATCGCCGAACTGGGTCGTCAAATCAACGAATGCTACAAAGACAGCGGCAGTGAAATGGTGCTGGTGGGGCTGTTGCGCGGCTCATTTATGTTTATGGCCGACCTGTGCCGTGAAGTACAGGTGCCGCATGAAGTCGATTTTATGACCGCCTCCAGCTACGGCAGCGGCATGTCGACGACCCGTGATGTTAAGATCCTGAAAGATCTGGATGAAGACATTCGCGGCAAAGACGTACTGATTGTGGAAGACATTATCGATTCCGGCAACACGCTGTCTAAAGTGCGTGAAATTCTCAGCCTGCGTGAGCCGAAATCTCTGGCTATTTGTACGCTGCTGGATAAGCCGAGCCGTCGTGAAGTGAACGTGCCGGTAGAGTTTGTTGGCTTTGCTATCCCGGATGAGTTCGTGGTCGGCTACGGGATTGATTATGCTCAGCGCTATCGCCATCTACCGTACGTCGGCAAAGTGGTACTGCTGGACGAGTAAGGTTTCATGCGACCCCGACCCCGAGCGATGACGCGCCGTGCTGCCGGGGTTTTCTGAAGCGGGCGGCTTACTTGTGGTTGACGTGTTTGCTCTTGAGGTTGGAAATTCCGTGACGGTAGCGCTGTTCGAGAGTTTCGCGGCTGACGGCGGTCACATCAAGATCGCGTAACAGCCCGTCATGAATACCGTAGGCCCAGCCGTGGAGGGTGACCTTCTGCCCCCGCTTCCACGCCGACTGCATAATAGTCGAGTGGCCCAGGTTATAAACCTGCTCCATGACGTTCAGTTCACATAACGTATCCAGTCGGCGCTCTTCGGGCATTTCGCCCAGCAGCGAGCTGTGTTTGAACCAGATATCGCGAATATGCAGCAGCCAGTTGTCGATAAGTCCCAGCTCGGTGTTTTCTATTGCCGCCTGCACGCCGCCGCAGCCGTAGTGGCCGCAGATGATGATATGCTCGACTTCCAGTACGTCAACGGCATACTGCACCACGGAAAGACAGTTCAGGTCGGTATGAATCACCAGATTGGCTACGTTACGGTGGACAAACAGTTCACCGGGCTCAAGGCCGGTTAACCGTTCCGCAGGAACACGGCTATCAGAACATCCAATCCACAGAAAGCGCGGCTTCTGCGTTTGTGACAATTTTGCGAAAAAACCGGGGTCTTCTTCCACCAGCATTTTTGACCATAGTGCATTATTGCTGATGAGTGTATCTATATCATTCATGGACGTTTACGACCTGTAACCAAGTAAGTGCGTTGGGCTAATATAGGTTAACCTCACTTTATTTAAAACAACCCATCGCGTGTCATGACACGAGAAGAGATATTTAATGACCATTGCTCTGGAATTAAAAAAGCTCACCAAGACCTACCCCGGCGGGGTTCAGGCGCTTCGTGGAATCGATCTGCAGGTGGAAGCCGGGGATTTTTATGCGCTGCTCGGCCCTAACGGGGCGGGGAAATCCACCACGATTGGCATTATCAGTTCCCTGGTAAATAAAACCTCCGGCGAGGTCAATGTCTTTGGCTACGACCTGCAAAAGGACGTGGTGAATGCCAAGCGTCAGCTCGGGCTGGTACCGCAGGAGTTCAACTTCAACCCGTTTGAAACCGTTCAGCAGATCGTGGTTCACCAGGCCGGTTATTACGGCGTGGAGCATAAAGAAGCGCTTCTGCGCAGCGAAAAGTACTTAAAACAGCTCGATCTATGGGAGAAGCGCAATGAACGTGCGCGGATGCTCTCCGGCGGGATGAAGCGACGTCTGATGATTGCCCGTGCGCTGATGCATGAACCCAAACTGCTGATCCTTGATGAGCCCACCGCCGGGGTGGATATTGAACTTCGCCGCTCGATGTGGGGTTTTCTCAAGGATTTGAACGATAAAGGCACCACCATCATCCTGACCACCCATTACCTGGAAGAGGCGGAAATGCTGTGCCGCAACATCGGGATTATTCAACGGGGAGAGCTGGTGGAAAACACCTCGATGAAGGCGCTGCTTGCCAAGTTGAAATCAGAAACGTTCATCCTCGATCTGGCACCGAAAAGCCCGCTGCCGACGCTGGAAGGTTACCAGTATCGTCTGGTGGATACCTCCACGCTGGAAGTCGAGGTTCTGCGTGAGCAGGGAATTAACAGTGTATTTGCCCAACTGAGTGCTCAGGGGGTTCAGGTGTTAAGTATGCGTAACAAAGCCAACCGGCTGGAAGAGCTGTTTGTCACGCTGGTGCAGGGCAGAAAAGGAGAATCAGCATGATGCAGCTTTATTGGATCGCGCTGAAAAGCATCTGGACTAAGGAAATTCACCGTTTTATGCGTATCTGGATCCAGACGCTGGTACCGCCGGTGATCACGATGACCCTCTATTTTGTCATCTTTGGCAATTTGATCGGCTCGCGGATCGGCGAAATGCATGGCTTTACCTATATGCAGTTTATTGTGCCGGGTCTGATCATGATGGCGGTGATCACCAACGCCTACGCCAACGTGGCCTCCTCGTTCTTCAGCGCGAAATTTCAACGTAATATCGAAGAGCTGCTGGTGGCACCGGTGCCGACGCACGTGGTTATCGCCGGTTATGTTGGCGGCGGGGTGGCTCGCGGGCTGTGCGTAGGGATTCTGGTTACTGCTATCTCGTTGTTCTTCGTGCCGTTCCAGGTGCATTCCTGGCTGTTCGTTGGGCTGACGCTGATTCTGACCGCGATCCTCTTTTCTCTGGCGGGTTTGCTGAACGCGGTTTTTGCCAAAACCTTTGATGATATCAGCCTGATCCCCACCTTTGTGCTGACGCCGCTGACCTACCTCGGTGGGGTATTTTACTCCCTGACTCTGCTGCCGCCCTTCTGGCAGGCGCTGTCGCACCTTAACCCAATTGTTTACATGATCAGCGGCTTCCGCTATGGATTCCTCGGTATCAACGATGTGCCGCTGCTGACCACTTTTGGCGTACTGGTGGTCTTTATTGTTCTGTTCTACGCCCTGTGCTGGTATCTGATCCAGCGAGGACGCGGTCTGCGTAGCTAACCGCGCGTCGGCAATTAGCGCCTGGCCTCCAGGTGAGGCGCTATCCGCTAATCTTGACTGTCATCACTCATCTGCGCCATCCCCTTTGTTACAGTGTTTCTCTGCTAAGGAGGCTGTCTATGTTGGGTTGGGTGATTACCTGTCATGATGAGAAGGCGGAGGAGTTGCTGGATCGTCTGGAAAAAAAGTTTGGTCCGCTGGCGCAATGCCGGGCGGTAAATTACTGGCGTAATCTTAGCAGCAATATGTTGAGCCGGATGATGTGCGATGCGCTACACGCCACGGACAGCGGCGATGGCGTGATTTTTTTGACCGACAACACCGGGGCACCTCCCTATCGCGTGGCGGCCCTGATGAGCCATAAACATACCCACTGCGAAGTGATCTCCGGTATCAGCTATCCATTACTGGAGAGCATGTATCTTCTGCGCTACACCCTGAGCAGCGAAGCGTTTCGCAATGCGATCGTGAGCAGCGGAGGCTCGGTCGTCAGCAGCCTCTGGCACCAGCAGCAAAAAAATCCGCCTTTCCGCCTGCGCCATGATGCGTTCGGGAATTAAGCGTTGGTATTGATGCCGCTTTTGTTACAATGGCGGCTGATTTCTCTACCGGTCCGTCCTGCATGTTTGTCCGAATTGTTGCCCTGTTCTTTTTGCTGACATCACTCAGCGCTTCAGCCAGCCTGCTTAGCCAGCAGGGCATGCCCGCTCGCTACATGCAAACGACGGAAGATGCGGTTATCTGGGCGCAGGTCGGCAATGACGTGATGAGCGTGGGGAACATTCGGGCCGGGCAAATTATCGCCGTGGTGCCGACGTCCGCCGATTATTATGAATTCAGCTTCGGTTTTGGCACCGGCTTTATTGATAAAGGCCACCTCGAACCGGTGCAGGGCAAGCAGCGAGTTGAAGACAGTCTTGGCGATTTGCATAAACCGCTAAGTAACCAGAATCTGCTCACCTGGAAAGATACGCCGGTATACAATGCGCCTGCCGTCGGCAGCGCGCCGTTTGGCACTCTGGCAAATAATCTGCGCTATCCCATTATCAGTAAGCTGAAAGATCGCCTCAACCAGACCTGGTTTCAAATTCGCCTTGGTAACCGACTGGCGTGGATCAGCAGCCTGGATGCTCAGGAAGATCGCGGTATCCCGATGCTGACCTACCACCATATTTTGCGTGATGAAGAGAATACCCGTTTTCGCCACACCTCTACCACGACCTCTGTGCGCGCCTTCAGCAACCAGATGACCTGGCTTCGCGACCGGGGCTACACCACGCTGACGATGTATCAGCTGGAAGGCTATCTGCGTAATAAAATCAATCTGCCGGCCCGCTCGGTGGTGATTACCTTCGACGATGGTCTGAAGTCGGTTAACCGCTACGCGTACCCGATTCTGAAGCAGTATGGTTTTCACGCGACGGCATTTATTATCTCATCGCGTATCAAACGCCACCCGCAGAAGTGGGATCCGAAATCGCTGCAATTTATGAGTGTTTCCGAGCTGAAGCAGATTCAGGACGTTTTTGATATACAGTCGCATACGCACTTCCTGCACCGGGTGGATGCGCTACGCCATCCGATTTTGTTGAGTCGCAGCTACCATAATATTCTGTTTGATTTTGAGCATTCACGGCGCGCGCTTTCGCAGTTCAATCCGCATGTGCTCTATCTTTCTTATCCCTTCGGCGGCTATAACGCGACGGCGATCGAGGCGGCGAACGACGCCGGTTTTCATATGGCGGTGACCACGGTGAGAGGGAAGGTGAAGCCGGGCGATAACCCGTTCTTACTAAAAAGGCTCTATATTCTGCGGACCGATTCGCTGGCGACGATGTCGCGGTTGATCAGCAATCAGCCGCAAGGATAAAGGGTGACGGTCCGGGGCTGAAAACGCGTACGATGGCGGAAAATGCAGGCGCAAAGTTTTGGCTAAACGTACTCACGGAGCGGAAAAATAGCGCTACGAATAAGATCTCATTGCCTGTGATGTGCTATCAGATACCCCATAGGTGAGTTTCTGAGCAGGTTCTTTATTATATCAGTCCATTAATCATCTTATTTATTTTTAGAATTTATTCGATAGCATAAACTCCATTTTTTATTTATGGTTATTTGTTCTAATCATAGAAAAAGGATGTACAGAATGGCCATTCCGGCTTATTTATGGATGAAAGATGATGGCGGTGCTGATATCAAAGGCGCGGTTGATGTTCAGGATCGTGAAGGGAGTATTGAAGTTCTTGGGTTTAGTCATGGTTTACATCTTCCAACCGATAACAGCACCGGTAAGATTACGGGGACACGTCTACATTCACCATTAATATTTCAAAAAGAATTTGATTCATCAAGTCCATATATTTATAAAGCCGTAGCAAAGGGGCAAACGCTGAAAAGCGTAGAAGTTAAATGGTATAAAATTAACGACGGTGGACAGGAATAAGAATGCTTCAATATGTTACTTGAGAACGTTAAGGTTATCTCTATTTGTCCAATGATGCATGATTGTAAAAATCCGGCAACTGAAAAATATAATCATCTGGAAGCAGTTTCATTACGTTATGAAAAAATCACATGGAAACATTGTGATGGCAATATTCTCTTTTCTGACGCATGGAATGAGCGATGATTCGATGTACTTTCTGTCTGAATGGAAATCAGCTAAGTAACCTTAGTTGCCCAGGAATCGGTTTTTTCCCTGCCTATTCGGGTACCGGAACATCACGTAACGATCCTGATGCGGTGGCTGTACCCTCTATTGGACCATTACCGACTGGCCTGTACTATCTCATTACGCGTGGTACCGGAGGAGTCGTTACGATGGTCAGTGATTCTTTAGCGTCGTTTATTTCTGGTTCGGATCGTTCGATATGGTTTGCCCTGTATCGACACGGTTCACAGATTGATGATTATACATTTATTGGTCATGTTCGAAGAGGGAACTTCAGGCTTCATCCTGCAGGTTATCAAGGTGTAAGTGAAGGTTGTATTACTTTACCCCGTTTATCTGATTTCATGTTGTTACGTGCTGCGTTGCTTAATACGCCCACAATACAGGTAACAGCGTCATTAACTGCTTTCGGTACCGTACAGGTGTACTAATGAAGCCAATACAATACGTACTATTATGGTTTGGGCAAGCATTGCTGTTTACAGTTGTGTTTGTCCTGTTATACGTGCTAATACCAGAAATAAAGATGTACAGACTGATTACGGAATTAACAGGATTTATGTCCGATTTTACATGGGATAAGTATTATTTTTTGGCTCTTTGCGTTGCTTCACTGCTCATTGTGGCAATAGTGGTTTATATAGCCGCTGCGATTCAAAAACGTTTATCCTGAGTATTCTATATAAATAAACGGTGCCCCGTCTGGGCGACGCACCGTCAGCTCTCCAGGTGTACTAATGAAACGGATACAATACGCACTATTATGGATTGGCGAAGCATTACTATATACAGTAGTTTTCGTACTGCTATTTTTATTTATACCTGAAGTCAAAATCTACTATCTGATCAGGCGCTATACAGAAGTTATATCTGGTGATATATGGGATAAGTATTACTTTCTGTCGCTTTGTATTGCTTCACTGCTCATCGTGGCAATAGTGGTTTATATAACGGCTGCAATTCAAAGACGCTTATCCTGAGTATTCTATTATAAATAAACGGTGCCCCGCCTGGGCGGCGCACCGTCAGCTATCGGCTATCAGGCAACCTGTACCGGAATGGCTTTTGCCTGGCGCTTCATTTCGTTGTCGCCTTCAAAATAGGCCACTTTCGGCTGCCAGCGGCGGGCTTCTTCGTCAGGCATAGTGACGAAGCTGGCAATAATCAGAATGTCACCCACGCTGGCGCAGTGCGCGGCAGCGCCGTTCACCGAAATGATTCGGGAGCCACGTTCGGCGGCAATGGCATAGGTGGAGAAACGGTTGCCGTTGGTCACGTTCCAGATGTGGATCGCTTCGTTTTCAAGAATACCGGACGCATCCAGAAAATCCTGGTCAATGGCGCAGGAACCTTCATAGTGCAGGTCGGCCTGCGTGACTTTTACGCGGTGGAGTTTACCCTGCAGCATATTACGAATCATGATGTCTACCTTTCTTCCCGTCCTGCTTCAGCGTGCAGGGGCGTGGCGGGCGAGCGACTTTCCCTGCTGGGGGACCGTAATGCTCTTGCCTGCCACCGCTCTGCAAGCGGATGAGTCAGGGTCTATACCTTAATGATACGAAGCGGACATGACATCCGCTTTGAGTAAATGTCCGGCAATATTGCCAGATTTTTAACCCTTGTCTACTGGCCCAGCTCGACGATGTGGTTATCGATCAACCGCGCCTGCCCCAGCCATGCGGCCATCAGGATCACCGCACGTTGACTGGTTGCCGTTAGCTCCAGCAGCGTATCCGCATCCCGGATCTGGATATCGTCGGCGCGGAAGCCTTTCTCGTTCAACTCCTGTCCGGCAAGGGTAATGATTTCATCCAGGTTACGTTCACCGGTGGCAAGCTTGTCGGCAACGGCGCTCAGCACTTTGTAGAGGCCCGGCGCAATTTTACGCTGCTCTGCGGTGAGGTAGCCGTTGCGCGAGCTCAGCGCTAAACCATCTTTAGCACGAATAATCGGCACGCCGATTATCTCAATATCGTAACCCATATCAGAAACCATTTTACGAATCAGCGCCAGCTGCTGGAAGTCTTTCTCGCCAAAGCAGGCGACATCCGGCTGGACCAGGTTAAACAGCTTGCTGACAATGGTCGATACGCCGCGGAAGTGACCTGGACGACTGGCTCCTTCAAGCATGGTTGACAGCCCCGGTACATCCACACTGGTCTGATTTTCGGTACCGTGCGGATAGATCTCTGCCGACGCGGGGGCGAAAACAAAATCCACCTTACGTTTGTTCAGCTTTTCGCAATCATCCTGCAGCGTACGCGGATAGCGCGACAGATCGTCAGGACGATCGAACTGCATCGGGTTGACGAAGATACTGACCACCACGACATCGGCGCTGGCTTTTGCGGTATCCACCAGTTGCATATGACCGTCGTGCAGGTTGCCCATGGTGGGAACCAGCGCGATACGCTTACCTTCCTGGCGCAAACGGCGAATATGCTGGCGCAGCAGCGGCAGGGATTCAATAATCAGCACAACAAGACTCCTTAATGGAAACTGTGTTCTTCGCCCGGATAAACGCCGGACTCCACGTCGGCAATATACTGCCGCACTGCGGCGCGTATGTCGCCCGCTTCAGCGAGGAAATTTTTAGCAAATTTAGGAATATGGCCGCCGGTGATCCCGAAAGCGTCATGCATCACGAGGATCTGCCCGTCGGTGACGTTACCCGCGCCAATGCCGATAACCGGAATGGTTAACGCCTCGGTGATACGTTGAGCCAGCTCGACCGGGACGCACTCAAGGACCAGCAGCTGTGCGCCAGCGGCTTCCAGTGCCAGCGCGTCGTCGAACAGCGCCTGCGCCGCATCGCCGCGGCCCTGCACTTTATAGCCGCCAAAAATATTGACCGACTGCGGGGTCAGACCGAGGTGACCGCAAACCGGCACTGCGCGTTCCGTCAGCATTTTTACCGTTTCCGTAAGCCAGGCGCCGCCTTCAAGCTTGACCATATTGGCGCCCGTGCGCATCACGATGGCGGCGTTAGCGAAGGCCTGTTCCGGGGTGGCATAGGCCATAAACGGCAGGTCAGCGAGCAGCAGACAATGGGGGGCGCCGCGGCGTACCGCCTGGGTGTGATAGGCGATATCCTCGACGGTTACCGGCAAGGTCGAGTCGTGCCCTTGCACCGTCATACCCAGTGAGTCACCTACCAGCATCACGTTGATCCCTTCATCGGCAAACAGCTTCGCAAAGCTGTAGTCATAGGCGGTGATGGTGGCGAAGCGCTGCTTTTCCTGTTTGCATTTCTGCAGCAGGGCGATAGTGGTCGGTTTCATAACGTTTCCTGATGATGAAAGTCACATTAACCGGCATTCTAACAGCAGCATTCAGAGGGGCAATGGTTTTAGGCAACCGATACCGACGATTGCCATAATGGCTAAACATGGGGAAAGGGAAACTACCAGATCGCCAGCTTTTCGGCGCCAAGGTTTTCCAGCACGTGGTGCAGAGTGGTGCCGTCCGGGAAATGGAGTGCCGGGGCAATCTCATACAGCGGCCACAGCATAAAACCACGGTTTTTCATATCGTAGTGCGGTACCGTCAGGCGCTCGCTGTGAATCACGGCATCGCCAAACAGCATAATATCGAGGTCTAGCGTTCGGGGCCCCCAGCGTTCGGCTTTGCGTTGACGGCCCTGCTGCTGCTCAATGCGTTGGGTATGATCCAGCAAGGATTCCGCCTGCAGTGCCGTCTCCAGGGCGACGGCGGCGTTGAGGTAGTCAGGCTGATCCTGCGGTCCCAGCGGCGGCGTGCGGTAAAAAGAGGAGACGGCAACGATCCGGCTGTCCGGGATGGCAGCCAGCGCCGTCACGGCAGCATTGACCTGCGCCAGAGGAGAAGCCAGATTGCTGCCGATCGCGATGTAGACGCGGGTCATGCGCCACCCTGACGCGGGGCGCGTTTACGCGGGCGACGATGGCGGCGGCGTGGCGCGGGTTCGTCATCGAGCTCGTTAAGCATCTCTTTTTGATCTGGCGGCGCCGCAACCTGGAACTCGCCCCACCATTTGGTCAGACGCTGCAGTTCGCCATTTTTCTCGGCGCCGGCCCGCAGCTCCAGCAGATCGTAGGCGGCACGGAATTTCGGATGTTCCATTAGCTTCCAGGCGCGTTTACCCTGGCGGCGGGACATGCGAAGCTGTAGCTGCCAGATATCGCGAACCAGAGTGGTAATACGCTTCGGAATGGCCAGCGTACGGCAGGCTTCATCCAGCACATCGTTCATCGCCAGCGCGAAAGCGTCGTTGTAGGCCAGACCGCTTTCCTGGGCAATTTTCTGCGCCATTTCCAGCAACGGATACCAGAACATGACCGCGAACAGGAACGCCGGGTTAACACGCATATCGTTGTGGATGCGGTTATCGGTATTCTTCAGCACCTGGGTAATGATGTGTTCCATCGGGCTATCGCCGCGCTCGGTAAAGTAGCGGGTGATGGTCGGGAACAGCGGCTGGAACAGGTTATATTCGCGCAGCAGCATGTAGGTATCATACCCATAGCCTGCCTGCAGCAGCTTCAGCACTTCTTCGAACAGACGCGCCGGAGGGACATCGTGGAGCAGTGCGGCAAGACGCGGAATCGGCTCGGCGGTTTCCGCGCTGATGTTCATATTGAGCTTGGCGGCAAAGCGTACAGCGCGCAGCATGCGGACCGGATCTTCACGGTAGCGGGTTTCCGGATCGCCAATCAGGCGAATCATCCCCTCCTGCAGATCTTTCATGCCGCCGACGTAGTCGCGCACGGTAAAATCGGCCACGCTGTAATACAGGCTGTTAATGGTGAAGTCGCGACGCTGGGCATCTTCTTCGATCGAGCCGAAGATGTTGTCGCGCAGCAGCATCCCGTTCTGGCCGCGCTGTGAAGTCACACGATCGGTGGTGTGCCCTTCATGGTGGCCGCGAAAGGTGGCGACTTCGATGATTTCCGGCCCGAACATCACGTGTGCCAGGCGGAAACGACGACCCACCAGACGACAATTGCGGAACAGTTTACGAACCTGATCCGGCGTCGCGCTGGTCGTCACGTCAAAATCTTTAGGTTTTTTATCAAGCAGAAGGTCACGTACGCCACCGCCGACGAGATAGGCTTCATAGCCCGCCTTGTTCAGTCGATAGAGCACCTTGAGGGCATTATCACTGATATCTTTGCGGGAAATTGCATGCTGTTCACGCGGGATAACCGTCATATGCGTTTGTTCAACGGCGGCTTCTGCGTCGCGCTCTTCACGGCTTAGCACCTTACGGCAAAAATTAGCGACTCGGGTAAAAATGTTGCACCTCGTAGTGTCAGACGGACTTCAGAACAAAAAATTACTCTATGAATTTCAGGTTGCAGCAAGGCGGCAAACTTGTGAGTCCCGGAGCATAGAAAACTATGTGACTGGGGGGAACAAGTGCAGCCAACGCAGGAGCAACTTGAAAGGCGACGAGTAAAAATAGCGGCTAATCATAGCTCAGCAAGAGTCATTTGAGAATGCTGGATTTTTTGCGGGCCCCAGTTGGTTACCGCATTCTTCAGTAGATCCTCAATACTTAATGCTCGCCATTCCTGCTCAATATCCTGATTAAGAAACATTAACGCCCGCATAATTTCGGGACGCGGATCGCCCTCCGGCAGCGCCGGGGCGTGGTTTTGTTTGGAGAGTTTATTCCCCTGGGCATTCACTGCCAGCGGCAGATGGACATAGTCCGGCGCCTGCCAGCCAAAATGCTGATACAGCGAAATCTGGCGTACCGTCGGCTCGATAAGGTCCGCACCGCGGACGATTTCGCTGACCCCCTGGAAATGATCATCCACGACCACCGCCAGATTATAGGCGAACAGGCCGTCACGGCGGTGGATAATGAAATCTTCCCGCGCCAGCGCCTCATCGGCGACGAGAGTGCCGCGCAGACGGTCATAAAACGCGAGCACCGGTCGCGTCTGACGTAAGCGCAGGGCGGCGCCGTGTGCGCCGAGTCGTAAATCGCGGCAGTGACCGTCATACACGCCACCGACGGCGTGAATACGGGCTCGGGTGCAGGTGCAGTAATAGCAAAGCCCCTGTTCGTGTAACCAGGCCAGCCGTTCGCGGTAGGCTTCGTGACGCTGCGACTGCCACAGCACTTCGCCGTCCCAGTGCAGGCCGTAGTGCTCTAGCTGGCGCAGAATCGTACTGGCGGCGCCGGGGACTTCACGCGGCGGATCGATATCTTCAATGCGTACGCGCCAGATACCGTTGTGCGCACGGGCCTGAAGATAGCTACCGAGAGCGGCAATCAAAGATCCGAAATGAAGTTCGCCGGAAGGTGAGGGGGCAAAGCGGCCAATATAGTGTGCGTCATTCATGGGGCGACTAATAAAACATGTAGGCGGGAGAGACTCCCGCCGGAGATACGATAGCGAAGCGGATTAGCCAGCCATCTGCTTTTCGCGAATTTCCGCCAGCGTTTTGCAGTCGATGCACAGGTCAGCGGTCGGACGCGCTTCCAGACGGCGAATGCCAATCTCAACGCCACAGGATTCGCAGAAGCCGAAATCCTCATCTTCGACTTTCTTCAGCGTTTTCTCGATCTTTTTGATCAGTTTACGTTCGCGGTCGCGGTTACGCAGTTCCAGGCTGAATTCTTCTTCCTGGGCGGCACGGTCTACCGGATCCGGGAAGTTAGCTGCTTCATCCTGCATGTGCGATACGGTGCGATTCACTTCATCCCTGAGTTGATTACGCCATGCTTCAAGAATACGCTTGAAGTGCGCCAGCTGGGCTTCGTTCATATACTCTTCGCCCGGCTTCTCTTGATACGGCTCCACCCCAGCGATGGCGAGAATACTCAGGGACGATGTTTTACGGTTTTGCCCTTCTTGCATGTTGCTTCTCCTTAACACGCACTATCGATCCCCATGTTGGGGGAAAAATCAGGCCGCTATAAATAGCAGATGCTTTTCCGGATAGCAATTATCTAAACGTTACACTTGACAACCCTGTGAAGAAAAGCGTATTTGCGCTCGCGACCCGGACACAATTTAGCCGTTTATTTACTGGGAGTTAACACCGCAGTAATCGGCTTATTCAGAGCCATCATCTTGGTAGAAAGTTCCGCTTTATAAACGAGAATTTCCACCCCCTTGGTTTGCGCCTCAATCAACAGCTGTGCGTATCTGGCATCAATATGATGCGCGGGTGAGAAACGGTCAATCGCTGAATGGAGCACAGCGAACAAAATTACCGCCCGGTCGCCTGCTGCTGCCACGCTCATCAGCTCCCGAAGGTGCTTTTGACCGCGCGCGGTAACGGCATCGGGGAAATAACCGCTTTCATTTTCCGCCAACGTAACCGATTTCACTTCAATATAGCAGTTTTGTCGTTCTTCTGCCTGTAACATAATGTCAATACGACTCTTTTCCTCGCCGTATTTTATTTCACTTTTCAAACGGTTATAGCCAGAAAGTTCGACAATGTTCCCCGCCAGTATCGCCTCTTTTGCCAGTACATTTGCGCGTAAAGTATTAACACAAATTATCGCGCCGCGCTGGGTTTGCGTTAATTCCCAGGTATGGGCGTATTTGCGTTTCGGATTATCGGAGGTGGAGTACCAGACGGTATCGCCGGGGGTCGCGCAGCCGGTCATTGCGCCGGTATTCGGGCAGTGCAGCGTCAGCTCCCGACCGTCAGGGGTGACCACATCCGCCAAAAATCGTTTGTAACGTTTAATCAGGGTGGCGGATTGTAAAGGTGGATTGAACTGCATCAGCTTTCCTTGTTAAAGGGATAACGTTCCAGCGCGGTGTAGCGGGTGCGTCCGCGGGAAAAACGGGATTCATAAAGCACAAATTCACTGACGGTAAAGGTCCAGTTGAAGCCCGGCGGCGGAATGGGTACCGCGTGGCGGGCCTCGCGCAACAGGGTTATATGCGGATGAAACGGCTGCGGGCTTTGATAGCAGCCGCTGCGTGCCGCCTGGGCGCGCAGCATGCTGGCCAGTTGCAGCAGGCCACGCGGAGGCTGGCGGGTACCGAGCCAGACTACGCGGGAACGCAGCCACTGGCCGGCATCGTCGAGCGTGAGCGTAAAACCGGGTTGGCGGATGCGCCCGGCCAGCGCCGCCAGCGCACGCTGCTTATCCGCGCTGACTTCGCCGAGAAAGGCCAGCGTCAGGTGCAGGTTATCCGCGGCCACCGGCCGTCCGGCATCTTCCAGGAAGTTCGCCGCGCGCCAGTGAACGATTTGCCGCTGGGTTTCAGCAGGCAGCTCAAGGGCGAAAAACAGCCTTTTCGGCTCGGACATGATAGAGACTCGGTAATGAATTATCAGGATGCTACAATGCTTGCCCGCAAATGTTAACCTCCGGATCCATTCGTGTCCCAATTGCCGGTTGCCGCCGTCCTCTCTGAACTTCTTTCCGCACTGCAGCAGGCGCCGCAGGTATTACTCAATGCGCCAACCGGCGCCGGGAAATCAACCTGGCTGCCGCTGCAAATACTCGCCGATGGCCATATCGACGGGCGCATTATCCTGCTGGAGCCGCGGCGCTTAGCCGCCCGTAACGTGGCACAACGTCTGGCCGAACTGCTGGGTGAGAAACCGGGGGCGACCGTCGGCTACCGGATGCGCGCCGAAACCTGCGTCGGACCGCATACGCGGCTGGAGGTGGTGACTGAGGGCATCCTGACGCGGATGATTCAGCACGATCCCGAACTGAGCGGCGTCGGGCTGGTGATCCTTGATGAGTTCCACGAGCGTAGCCTGCAGGCGGATCTGGCGCTGGCGCTGTTGCTCGATGTCCAGCAGGGGCTACGTGATGATCTTAAACTGCTGATTATGTCCGCGACGCTGGATAACGATCGCCTGCAGCGGCTGCTGCCCTCAGCGCCGACCATCTCCTCTGAGGGACGTGCGTTCCCGGTGGAAAAACGTTTTCAGGCGCTTGCCGCGCATCAGCGTTTCGATGAAGCGGTCGCCATCGCCGCTGCAGAACTGCTGCGCCAGGAACGCGGCTCGCTGCTGCTGTTCCTCCCAGGCGTAGGGGAAATTCAGCGGGTACAGGCACAGTTGGCCGAGCGGGTGGCCGACGATGTGGTGCTTTGCCCGCTGTACGGGGCGCTGCCGCTGAGCGAGCAGCGTAAAGCGATTCTCCCCGCAGCGGAAGGCAAACGCAAAGTGGTACTGGCGACCAATATTGCCGAGACCAGTTTAACCATCGAAGGCATCCGGCTGGTGGTTGATAGCGCCCAGGAGCGCGTCGCCCGCTTTGACGCCCGTACCGGCTTAACCCGACTGATTACGCAACGCATCAGTCAGGCCTCAATGACCCAACGCGCCGGTCGCGCTGGCCGTCTGGAACCAGGGATTTGTCTGCATTTAATCGGCAAAGAGCAGGCGGAACGCGCGGCGGTCCAGAGCGATCCTGAGATACTGCACAGCGATCTGTCGGCGCTGCTGCTGGAGCTTTTACAGTGGGGATGCCACGATCCGGCGCAACTGAACTGGCTCGATTTACCGCCTGAGGCAAACCTGGCCGCGGCCCGACGCTTGCTTACGGCGCTATCGGCGCTGGAGGGCGACAGGTTATCGGCACGCGGGCGCAAAATGGCCTCGCTGGGTAACGACCCACGTCTCGCGGCCATGTTGACAGCGGCAGTCGATTCGGATGATGCGGCGACCGCGGCGCAACTGGCAGCGATCCTCGAAGAGCCCCCGCGCGGCGGAAACAGCGATCTCGGCGCGGCGTTTGCCCGCCAGCAACCGAACTGGCAGCAGCGGGCGCAGCAGCTTCTGAAGCGGCTGGGCAGCCGCGATGGTCAGCCCGATGCACAACGCCTGGCGCCGCTGCTGGCGCCGGCATTTGTCGATCGGATCGCCCGTCGCCGTGGTCAGGAAGGGCGCTATCAGCTCGCCAATGGGATGGGGGCGATGCTGGACGCCGACGATGCGCTCGGGCGCCACGAATGGCTGATTGCGCCTCTGCTCCTGCAGGGCAGCGCCTCGCCGGATGCGCGGATTCTCCTGGCGCTGCCGTTGGATGTCAATGCGCTGCTGGCGCAATGTCCCGGGCTGGCGCAGTGTTCCGACACCGTCGAATGGGATGAGGCGCAGGGAACGCTGAAGGCCTGGCGACGCACCTGCATTGGTCAACTGGTGTTAAAAACTCAGCCGCTGGCGAAGCCCTCGGAACAGGAGCTGCATCAGGCGATGCTCAACGGGATCCGCGATAAGGGCCTCGGCGTGCTTAACTGGACACCGGAAGCCGAACAGCTGCTCCTGCGCCTGCACTGCGCGGCACAATGGTTGCCAGAAGAGGCGTGGCCAGCCGCCGACGACGCCTCGCTGCTGGATTCACTTGAAGCCTGGCTGCTACCACAGATGAGCGGAGTACACTCGCTGCGGGCGCTGAAAGCATTGGATGTGCGTCAGGCGCTACAAAACTGGCTGCCGTGGCCGTTGCGACAGACGCTGGACAGCGAACTGCCAACCCACTACACGGTGCCGACCGGGAGCCGGATTGCGATCCGCTACCATGCCGACAATCCGCCCGCGCTGGCGGTGCGTATGCAGGAGATGTTTGGCGAAGCCGCCACGCCGACGATAGCTCAGGGCCGGATCGCGCTGGTGCTGGAACTGCTGTCGCCTGCCCAGCGTCCGCTGCAGATTACCCGTGACCTCAGCGCTTTCTGGCAGGGGACCTATCGCGAGGTGCAAAAAGAGATGAAGGGGCGTTACCCCAAACATGTCTGGCCGGACGACCCGGCCAATAGCGCTCCGACGCGGCGTACCAAAAAGTATTCGTAGCCGCGCTTGTCGAGCTCCGGTTATAGCGTCTGAGTCCACAGCAGCAGCTCACTGCCAGTGGCGCTGTAGTGCAAAGGGCGCCCTGGCGTAAGCAGATCCGCTGGGCCGCCTGCGCCGCGAGATAGCGCGCATGTTTAGGCGCTGTCGGTGGAGAAACGCAGCATCGTTTTAAATGGTCAGCCCTGGAGAGCGGGGGCATCGCCGTTGCCGAATCTGGTGATTGAGCCAATTCGGCAGGTCGTCACGCTGTTCTGTTTTAATAGTAAGACATTTCCCCTTCCCGCCCTCGATGACTGGCCGGGAGACATTATTAAAAATATCCCTCAAGGGGAGTAAAACGGTGTGAAATAAATACCAGGAAGGCTATATCGTCATTTTATTGACTGCGTAAGCTATTAATAAATGGCACCAGCTGGTAATTAAACTGGCCGCATTTTGTGGCTTCCGGCGTCCGGTCCTGCCGCATTTTTTCACATAACGTTCGCCGGCGGCCACGGAAGAGAGTTGTTCCAGCTACGCTGCGTTGCTGACGGCGGGGCTGAGCATAGACGAACGCTTCTGCTGGCAACCCGCGAGAACGGCGTTCATCAGCAGCGGAAATATAACGGAAGTTCGCATAATATCTTAAACAGATGGGGTTAACTGAAGGACAGTTTAAAAAATATTTCCATACTGTCATCAGGACATATTATTATCGCTATTTGTTAATGTGCTTCGGTTTTTATCGCCAAACGGTTTAATGTCTCTCTGACTTCTTTGCCAGAATATTGCTTGTTACACGCAGAATATAATATTCATCCAGCGCTGAGACTTTTGCTTTTTATCGCTGAAGAGGCTTTCAGGCAGACCGTTGAGGCGATGAACGGCGAGGATATTTTCGCTTTTGTTACGTCGTGAGGGCGTAAAATGCTGGTTAAGCCTGTCCCGGTTTAGTGCTATCCTGTGTCACCTGGACTATTTGTGCTATGTCCCAAAATTCTCGTCAGGCGATGTGTGTAACATTATGATTTATATTATGAATACTCAAAGAGTGCATAAACGTACATCATGAGCGTGCCCTGAGACGCGAAGCGCTGTGATACCGAGGTCGTTGCCTGCGGGTTGAGACCTCCGGGCTTGAATTTGAGAGATATCTTCTTCCTCTTTCAAGAGGAAGTATTGAGAATCGGGCTTTTACGCCTGAAAGTTGCGGAGAAAAAGCATGGCGGGAGATGACCGCGAGCGTATCGGACGTAAGGGAAAGCCCTCGCGTCCGGCAAAACAAAAAGTGACTCGTCGTCGGGTTCGGGATGAGGACTATGACGACGATTACGACGACGATGATTATGAGGATGAAGAGCCGATGCCGAAGAAAGCAAAAGGCAAAGGTAACAAGCCTCGCCGTAAACGGACCTGGCTATGGCTGCTGTTCAAACTAGGGATCGTGATGGCGGTGGTGGTTGCCGCTTACGGTGTCTACCTCGATCAGAAAATCCGTAGCCGTATCGACGGCAAGGTTTGGGAGCTTCCGGCGGCGGTCTATGGCCGCATGGTTAACCTCGAACCGGATATGCAGATCAGCAAAAACGAAATGATTCGTCTGCTGAATGCCACGCAGTACCGTCAGGTCAGCGCGATGACGCGCCCCGGCGAGTACACCGTGCAGGCCAACAGCATTGAGATGATCCGTCGTCCGTTTGATTTCCCTGATAGTAAAGAAGGCCAGGTGCGCGCACGTCTGACCTTTGACGGCGATCATCTGGAGACGATTGAGAATATGGAGAACAACCGCCAGTTCGGTTTCTTCCGTCTCGATCCACGGCTGATTACCATGCTGCAGTCGGCAAATGGCGAACAGCGTCTGTTTGTGAAGCGCAGTGGCTTCCCGGATCTGCTGGTGGATACGCTGCTGGCGACCGAAGACCGTCACTTCTATGAACACGATGGGATTAGCTTGTACTCGATTGGTCGTGCGGTGCTGGCGAACCTGACGGCCGGGCGCACGGTGCAAGGGGCCAGTACGCTGACCCAGCAGCTGGTGAAAAACCTGTTCCTTTCCAGCGAGCGTTCTTACTGGCGTAAAGCGAACGAAGCCTATATGGCGCTGATCGTTGATGCGCGTTATAGCAAGGATCGTATCCTTGAGCTGTATATGAACGAGGTGTACCTCGGTCAGAGCGGTGACAACGAAATTCGTGGCTTTCCGCTGGCGAGCCTCTATTACTTTGGTCGGCCGGTCGAAGAGCTCAGTCTCGATCAGCAGGCGCTGCTGGTCGGGATGGTGAAAGGCGCATCGATTTACAACCCGTGGCGTAATCCGAAGCTGGCGCTGGAACGACGCAACCTGGTGCTGCGTCTGCTGCAGCAGCAGAATGTGATTGATCAGGAGCTGTATGACATGCTGAGCGCGCGTCCGCTGGGTGTGCAGCCGCGCGGTGGCGTGATCTCTCCACAGCCGGCGTTTATGCAGATGGTTCGTCAGGAACTGCAGGCGAAACTGGGTGATAAGGTGAAAGATCTCTCCGGCGTGAAGATCTTTACTACCTTTGACTCTGTCGCGCAGGATGCGGCCGAAAAAGCAGCGACCGACGGCATTCCGGCCTTGAAAAAACAGCGCAAGCTGCCGGATCTGGAAACCGCGATGGTGGTGGTTGACCGCTTTACGGGTGAAGTGCGGGCGATGGTCGGCGGTGCCGAACCGCAGTTTGCCGGTTATAACCGCGCGATGCAGGCCCGCCGCTCAATCGGTTCTCTGGCGAAGCCGGCGACCTATCTGACGGCGCTGAGTTTACCTAACCAGTATCGCCTGAACACCTCGATTGCCGATGCACCGATCACCCTCCGTCTGTCAAACGGTCAAACCTGGTCCCCGCAGAACGACGATCGCCGCTTTAGCGGTCAGGTGATGCTGGTGGATGCGTTGACGCGCTCGATGAACGTGCCGACTGTTAACCTCGGAATGGCGCTGGGTCTGCCGGCGATAACCGACACCTGGGTCAAACTGGGCGCGCCAAAAGATCAACTGCATCCGGTACCGGCGATGATTCTCGGGGCGTTGAACCTGACGCCGATCGAAGTCGCGCAGGCGTTCCAGACCATCGCCAGCGGCGGTAACCGCGCGACGCTTTCGGCGCTGCGTTCGGTCATCGCCGAAGATGGTACCGTGCTGTATCAGAGCTATCCACAGGCAGAGCGGGTGGTGCCGGCGCAGGCGGCGTACATGACGCTGTGGACCATGCAGCAGGTTGTGCAGCGCGGTACCGGTCGTCAGCTTGGCGCGAAGTATCCGGGTCTGCACCTGGCAGGGAAAACCGGGACCACCAACAATAACGTCGATACCTGGTTTGCCGGGATCGACGGGAGCCAGGTGACCATTACCTGGGTGGGGCGCGATAACAACCAGCCGACGAAACTCTACGGTGCCAGCGGTGCGATGTCTATTTACCAGCGCTATCTGGCTAACCAGACGCCAACGCCGCTGGTGTTGACGGCGCCGGAAGACGTGGTGGACATGGGCGTGGACAGCAATGGCAACTTCGTATGTAGCGGGGGGATGCGTTCGCTTCCGGTCTGGACAACCACGCCGGATGTGCTGTGTCGCCAGGGTGAACAGATGCAACAGCAGCAACTGGAGCAGCAGCAGCAGAACAATCCGTTCAATCAGTCCGGGCAGCAGCAACCGGTGCAACAGCAGCCACAGCAGCAACAGCCAGCGAAGCAGGAAAAGAGCGATGGCGTAGCAGGCTGGATTAAGGATATGTTCGGCAGTAACTGATCGTCGTCGCCAGGCCCCCTGATACAAAGGTATCAGGGGGCTTTTTTATTTCTGCACATGACTTAACAGTCACTTAACCCCACAACAACTGCCTGGTTATTATTTCATCCTTCAGTCTTCAGCGCGGGGCATATCACTTGCCTTGCATTCTGCGTTTCGCCTATTATGCCAACAGTCATAATAATAATTCTCGTTTACGTTATCATTCACTTCCATCAGAGATATACCCATGGCGCGTCCCAAAACTGCTCAGCCAAATCACTCGCTGCGTAAAATCGCAGTCGTAGTAGCCACGGCGGTTAGCGGCATGTCTGTCTATGCGCAGGCAGCAGTCGAACCGAAGCAAGAAGAAACCATCACCGTTATCGCGGCACCTGCCCCGCAAGAGAGTGCATGGGGTCCGGCACCCACTATCGCCGCGAAACATTCGGCGACGGCGACCAAAACCGATACCCTGATTGAAAAAACACCACAGTCTGTCTCCATTGTCACCCGTGCCGAGATGGACATGAAGCAGCCGACTACGGTGAAAGAGGCGCTGTCCTATACGCCGAGCGTGTTCTCCACCCGTGGCAGCTCTACCACCTATGACGTGGTGACCATTCGCGGCTTCACAACCTCCACAACGGTCAATACCAACCAGTATCTGGACGGCATGAAGCTGCAGGGGAACAACTATTCCGAAGTGTCGATGGACCCTTACTTCCTTGAGCGAGTGGAAGTGATGCGGGGGCCAACATCGGTGCTGTACGGCAACAGCAACCCTGGCGGTATCGTCAGCATGGTGAGCAAGCGTCCGATGGCCGAACCGTTGAAAGAAATTCAATTCAAGATGGGCACCGATAATCTGTGGCAGACCGGTTTTGACTTCAGCGATGCCATTGATGATAGCGGCGTATGGTCGTATCGACTGACCGGTTTAGGCCGCAGCCAGGATGCGCAGCAGCAGATGGCGAAATCGACTCGCTATGCGGTCGCGCCTTCCTTCAGCTGGCGTCCGGACGATAAAACCGACTTCACTTTCCTGAGCAACTTCCAGAACGATCCATATGCGGGTTACTACGGCTGGCTGCCTCGTGAAGGGACCGTGGTACCGTATTATGACGCCAACGGCAACGCCCATAAACTGCCAACTGATTACAACGAAGGCGAGCCGGATAACAAGATGTCCCGCCGTCAGCAGATGGTTGGCTACAGCTTCTCGCATCAGTTCGATGACACCTTCACCGTGCGCCAGAACCTGCGCTATACCGACGTGAAGACGCTTTATCGCTCCGTATACGGTAATGGCTACTCGGCTCCGGGCCAAATCAACCGCGCCTATGTGCGCTCTGATGAACATCTCAATACGTTCACCGTTGATACTCAACTGCAGTCTGACTTTGCCACCGGCGCGGTCAACCATACCTTGCTGACCGGCGTTGATTACTCGCGCATGCGTAACGATGTGAATGCCGATTACGGTTCTGCCGATGGTATCAGCATGAACAACCCGCAATACGGCGATGCTAACGTCAATGTGAACTTCCCCTACGCGGTGCTGAACCGCATGGAGCAGACCGGCTTGTATGCTCAGGATCAGATGGAGTGGGAAAAATGGGTGATGACGCTGGGTGGTCGCTATGATTACGCCATGGCTTCCACCCTGACGCGCTCTTCTGACGCTCTCGTGGAAAACCACGATCAGCAGTTTACCTGGCGTGGCGGTATTAACTATCTGTTCGACAACGGCATCTCTCCGTACTTCAGCTATAGCCAGTCCTTCGAACCGGTTTCCGGCACTTCCCGCGAAAACAAGCCGTTCGATCCTTCCCGCGGCGAGCAGTATGAAGCGGGCGTGAAATACGTTCCGAAAGATATGCCGGTGGTGGTGACCGCAGCGGTCTATCAACTGACCAAAGACAAAAACCTGACGGCGGATCCCAATGATCCGTATGGAGTTCATAGCGTTCAAACAGGTGAAATTCGCTCGCGCGGTTTTGAGCTGGAAGCAAAAGCGGCCGTCAATGCCAATATCAACCTGACTGCGGCCTATAGCTATACCGATGCGCAGTACACCGAAGATACCGTATTTAAAGACAAGCGTCCGGCGGAAGTTCCGCGCAACATGGCATCGCTGTGGGCGGATTATACCTTCCACGAGAACGCGCTGAGCGGTCTGACGGTCGGGGCCGGCGCGCGTTATATCGGCTCGACGGTGAGCTACTACAAAAATGATACGGACTCCGGGAAGAAAAACGACGCCTTCAACGTGGCTGGCTATGCATTGATGGATGCCATGGTGAAATACGATTTGGCGCGTTTTGGTCTGCCAGGATCGTCAGTGGGGATCAACGTGAACAACCTGTTCGATCGTGAGTACGTATCCAGTTGCTACAGCGAATACGCGTGCTACTGGGGCGCGGAGCGCCAGGTTGTTGCAACTGCAACCTTCCGTTTCTAATCACTTACCAGGCGCGGTTCGCTGCGCCGTTCACCGGGTCGCCGCTATGCAGGAAAACTCTCCACACGCTGATACCACGTTTTCGTTGAATCGCGTTACCTTTCGCGTACCTGGCCGTACGCTGCTGCATCCTCTCTCCTTAACTTTCCCGGCGGGAAAAGTGACGGGGCTGATTGGCCATAATGGCTCCGGCAAATCCACACTGCTGAAAATGCTCGGCCGTCATCAGCCCCCGTCGGAAGGCGATGTGCTGCTGGACGGGCAGCCGCTGGATAGCTGGAGCAGTAAAGCTTTTGCCCGTAAAGTCGCCTATCTGCCGCAGCAACTGCCGCCAGCGGAAGGGATGACGGTGCGCGAGTTGGTGGCCATTGGCCGCTATCCGTGGCACGGTGCGCTGGGGCGTTTTGGTGTTGCCGACCGGGAGAAAGTTGAAGAGGCGATTGCGCTGGTCGGCCTTAAACCGCTGGCGCACCGGCTGGTTGACAGCTTGTCCGGTGGCGAACGCCAGCGGGCGTGGATTGCCATGCTGGTGGCGCAGGACAGCCGCTGTTTACTGCTGGATGAACCCACCTCGGCGCTGGATATTGCCCATCAGGTTGATGTCCTGGCGTTGGTACACCGTTTGAGTCAACAGCGCGGGTTAACGGTGATCGCCGTCCTGCACGATATCAACATGGCTGCCCGTTACTGTGATTATCTGGTCGCGTTACGCGGTGGTGAGATGATTGCTCAGGGCATACCCGCGCAACTGATGCGCAGCGAAACGCTGGAGCAAATTTACGGTATTCCGATGGGGATTCTGCCGCATCCGGTGGGTCGTGCGCCGGTAAGCTTTGTCTATTGATGGAAAAGATCTCTTTAATCACCCGTCGCCGTTTGCTGGCGGCGATGGTCCTGTCGCCTCTGTTGTGGCAGATGCGCGGCGCCCAGGCTGCAACCCTCGATCCGCAGCATATTGTGGCGCTGGAGTGGCTGCCGGCAGAACTCTTGCTGGCGCTTGGCGTGACACCTTACGGCGTGGCTGATATCCCGAACTATAACCTGTGGGTGAATGAGCCAGCGCTGCCCTCCTCGGTGATTGATGTAGGGCTGCGTACGGAGCCGAATCTGGAACTACTGACGCAGATGAAACCGTCGTTTATTGTCTGGTCAGCCGGATATGGACCGTCGCCAGAGAAGCTGGCGCGCATTGCCCCTGGGCGGGGATTCACCTTCAGCGACGGTAAACGACCGCTGAGGATGGCGCAACAATCTCTCACCGAGATGGCCGGGCTGATTGGCCGGGAGCAGGCGGCGAAGCGCCATCTGGCGGAATTTGATGCACTGATGGAAAATCTACGCCCGCGTTTCGCCCGTCGCGGCGATCGTCCGCTGCTGATGATCACCTTGCTCGATCCTCGCCATGTCCTTGTTTTCGGCAATAATAGCCTGTTCCAGGAGGTGCTCGATCGCTTTGAGATTAAAAATGCATGGCGCGGTGAAACCGCCTTCTGGGGCAGCGTCAGCGTGGGAATCGATCGGCTGGCCGCCTACAAAGAGACCGATGTCATCTGTTTTGACCATGGTAATCATGCCGAAATGAGCCAACTGATGAGTACGCCGCTCTGGCAGGCGATGCCGTTTGTCCGTGAAGGACGCTTCCAGCGTGTGCCGGCTGTCTGGTTCTACGGCGCGACGCTGTCGGCGATGCATTTTGCCCGCGTGCTGGCCAATGCCCTGGGAGGTGCGGCATGAGATCGCGACTGTCCCCTCTGGCGGCTTTGCTGCTGACGGTGCTGGCGATCGCCGCGTTTGCACTCAGCTTCTTGAATCTCCAGGCGGCGTTGCCGCAGCATGAGTGGCGCCAGGCGCTGTGGCAGCCGGATATCGACAATATTGCTCAGATGTTGTTCCACTACAGCCTGTTGCCAAGACTGACGGTGTCGCTACTGGTTGGCGCAGGACTCGGACTGGTGGGGGTGCTGTTCCAGCAGGTGTTGCGTAACCCGCTGGCAGAACCGACCACCCTCGGGGTGGCGACCGGCGCCCAACTGGGGATGACGGTGACGACGCTGTGGGCGATTCCCGGCCTACTGGCTTCGCAGTTCGCCGCGCTGGCGGGAGCCTGTCTTGTGGGGGCGCTGGTTTTCGGCGTCTCGTGGGGGAAACGGCTGTCGCCGGTGACCCTGATACTTGCCGGTCTGGTGGTCAGCCTGTACTGCGGGGCGCTGAACCAACTGATGGTCATTTTCCATCACGATCAACTGCAAAGTATGTTTCTGTGGAGCACCGGTACGCTGACGCAAACCGACTGGAGCGTGGTGCAACGGCTGTGGCCGCAGCTGATCGGCGGCCTCATCTTAACGCTGCTGTTGCTGCGCCCCCTCACACTGATGGGACTGGATGATGGCGTGGCGCGTAATCTCGGACTGGCGCTTTCTCTGGCACGCCTGGCTACGCTGACGCTGGCGATCGTTATCAGCGCGATGCTGGTGAACGCGGTGGGGATTATCGGTTTTATCGGCCTGTTTTCGCCGCTGCTGGCGAAAATGCTCGGCGCGCGTCGTCTGCTGTCGCGCCTGCTGCTGGCGGCGCTGATTGGCGCGCTCATTCTCTGGCTGTCGGACCAAATTATTCTGTGGCTGACCCCGGTGTGGCGGGAAGTGTCCACCGGTTCCGTGACCGCGCTGATCGGCGCACCGTTGCTGTTGTGGCTGTTGCCGCGCTTGCGCAGCATCAGTGCGCCGGTGATGAATGCCGGTGACAAAGTGCTGGTGGAGCGGCAAAACGTACGAGGATTTGCGTTTGGCGGTTTGCTGATTCTGCTGCTGGCGCTCCTCATTGCGCTGGCCTTTGGCCGGGATGCTCAGGGCTGGCACTGGGCGAGCGGTACACTGTTGGATCAGTTGATGCCGTGGCGCTGGCCGCGGGTGTTCGCCGCGCTGTTCGCCGGGGTGATGCTGGCGGTTGCAGGCTGTATTATCCAGCGCCTGACCGGTAACCCGATGGCCAGCCCGGAAGTCCTGGGCATCAGCTCCGGCGCGGCCTTTGGTATTGTCCTGATGCTGTTTTTCGTTCCCGGCAATGCTTTCGGCTGGCTGCTGCCTGCCGGTAGCCTGGGGGCGGCGACGACGCTGCTGGTGATCCTGGTTGCTGCCGGGCGCGGCGGTTTCTCTCCGCACCGGATGCTGCTGGCGGGGATGGCACTCAGCACCGCCTTCACCATGCTGTTGATGATGCTGCAGGCCAGCGGCGATCCGCGTATGGCGCAGATTCTGACGTGGATTTCCGGGTCGACATATAGCGCCACGCCGGAGATGGTCGTCCGGAGCGGGATCGTGATGGTACTGCTCCTCATTCTGGTGCCACTGTGTCGGCGCTGGCTGACGATTCTGCCGCTCGGTGGTGAAGCCGCGCGCGCGGTAGGTATGGCGCTGACACCGTCGCGGGTCGCTCTGTTGCTGCTGGCAGCCGGCCTGACGGCGGCCGCCACGCTGACTATCGGCCCGCTGAGTTTTGTTGGCCTGATGGCGCCGCATATTGCGCGCATGATGGGATTCCGTCGTACGATGCCGCAGATGGTGATGGCCGGACTGATCGGTGGCTTGCTGCTGGTCTTTGCTGATGGGTGCGGGCGAATGATGATGTTTCCGTATCAGATCCCCGCAGGTCTGCTGTCGACCTTTATCGGCGCGCCGTACTTTATTTATCTGCTGAGAAAACAGAGCCGGTAATGTTCCCCGGTAGCGCTGCGCTTACCGGGGCGACAAAAACACAGGCCGGGCAAGCTGGCGCCGCCCGACCTTGAATTACAGCTTCGCAAACGCCTTACGGGCGGCGGCGATGGTATCGTTGATATCATCAGGAGTGTGGGCAATCGACATAAAGCCGGCCTCAAATGCCGATGGCGCCAGATAGACGCCTTCTTCCAGCATCAGATGGAAGAAACGCTTAAAGCGTTCAACGTCGCACTTCAGCACATCCTGATAGCAGGTGACCGTTTCGGCATCGGTAAAGAAGAGGCCGAACATACCGCCCACATTATTCACCACCAGCGGAATGCCCGCTTCGCGTGCCGCATCCAGCAGCCCTTGAGAGAGCTGATTGGTTAAACCCGTTAGCGTTTCGTGGACGCCCGGCTGTGCGACTTCGGTCAGGCAGGCAAAACCGGCCGCCATGGCGATCGGGTTGCCAGACAAGGTCCCGGCCTGATACACCGGGCCGGTCGGGGCCAGGGCATCCATTACATCGCGACGACCGCCAAATGCGCCGACCGGCATACCGCCCCCGATGATTTTGCCCAGACAGGTCAGATCCGGCACCACGTTGTAGTATGACTGCGCGCCCGCCAGCGCCACGCGGAAGCCGGTCATCACTTCATCGATAATCAGCAGCGCGCCAAATTCGTCGCACAGCGCGCGAAGGCCAGGCAGGAACGCCGGTAGCGGTGGGATGCAGTTCATGTTGCCGGCGACCGGCTCCACGATGATGCAGGCAATCTCTTGCGGATACTGCTCGAACGCGGCGCGAACGGAAGACAGATCGTTATAGGTGCAGGTCAGGGTATGTTTAGCAAAATCAGCCGGTACGCCCGGTGAGTTCGGTTGGCCCAGCGTCAGCGCGCCGGATCCCGCTTTTACCAGCAGACAGTCAGCGTGGCCGTGATAGCAGCCTTCAAACTTGATGATTTTGTCGCGGCCGGTAAAGCCACGGGCCAGACGAATAGCGCTCATTGTCGCTTCGGTACCGGAGTTCACCATCCGCACCATATCCATTGTTGGAACCAGTTCGGTCACCAGTTCCGCCATTTTGACTTCCATTTCCGTCGGTGCGCCAAAGCTCAGCCCGCGCTCTGCGGCTTCAATCACCGCGTTGCGAATGGCCGGATGGTTATGGCCCAGCACCATGGGTCCCCAGGAACCGACATAATCGATATACGCTTTACCGTCGACATCGTACAGTCTGGCGCCGTCGGCACGTTCGATAAACAGCGGCGTACCGCCCACACCACTAAAGGCGCGGACCGGCGAGTTCACGCCGCCGGGGATGAGTTCACGTGCGGCGCTATAGAGTGTTTCAGATTTGCTCATTGCCATGATCCTGGTTCGTGATAAATGTTTTGCTGGTTATTCTAAGTTATTCCAGGATAGTTATGAAAGTTTTGCCCAATTGAAACAAAGCGCAGCAGGTGCATTTTTCCCGCGACGTAGGACGTTCAGAAGGCTAAAATGTCTCCTTCGTATTTGTATGACTATTGACGATAAGAGTATGAAAACAGAAGCCTCTACTTTTGAAGCAAAACAGATCGTGCGCTTGCGTCGTGGCGATGTGGTTCGTCGCTTGGTTCAGCGTGACAAAACGCCGCTGGCGGTGCTGCTGATGGCCGCCGTGGTCGGCACGCTGGCCGGGCTGGTCGGGGTCGCCTTTGAAAAGAGCGTCAACTGGGTGCAGAACATGCGCATCGGTTCGCTGGTGCAGGTGGCAGATCACGGGTTCCTGATTTGGCCGCTGGCCTTTATTTTATCTGCGTTGCTGGCGATGGTGGGCTATTTCCTGGTGCGCCGTTTCGCACCGGAGGCGGGGGGATCCGGCATACCGGAGATTGAAGGGGCGCTGGAAGAGTTGCGTCCGGTTCGCTGGTGGCGAGTGCTGCCGGTAAAGTTTATCGGCGGGATGGGGACGCTGGGCGCCGGCATGGTGCTCGGTCGCGAAGGTCCGACGGTGCAACTGGGCGGCAACGTCGGGCGAATGGTGCTGGATATCTTCCGCATGCGCAGTCCCGAAGCGCGGCATACGTTGCTGGCCACTGGGGCAGCAGCGGGGCTCTCTGCGGCATTTAACGCGCCGCTGGCAGGGATCTTATTCATTATCGAAGAGATGCGCCCGCAGTTTCGCTACAATTTGATTTCGATTAAAGCCGTCTTTACCGGTGTGATTATGTCGAGTATCGTGTTCCGTATTTTTAATGGCGAATCGGCGATTATTGAAGTCGGCAAGCTGAGCGATGCGCCGGTGAACACGCTATGGCTGTACCTGATCCTGGGGATGATTTTTGGCTGTGTCGGCCCGCTGTTTAATAGCCTGGTACTGCGTACCCAGGACATGTTCCAGCGTATTCATGGCGGCAATACTAAGAAGTGGGTGCTGATTGGCGGGTTAATCGGCGGGATGTGCGGCGTTCTCGGGCTGATTCAACCGGCGGCGGCGGGAGGCGGCTTTAACCTGATTCCGATTGCTGCGGCGGGCAACTTTTCCGTTGGGCTGCTGCTGTTTATCTTTATCGCCCGCGTGATTACCACGTTACTCTGTTTCTCATCCGGGGCGCCCGGCGGCATTTTTGCGCCGATGCTGGCGCTGGGAACCTTGCTGGGAACCGCCTTCGGGATGGCGGTAACACCGATGCTGCCGGCCTATCATCTGGATGCCGGGACTTTTGCGATTGCCGGAATGGGGGCCCTGCTGGCGGCGTCAATCCGCGCTCCGCTGACCGGGATTGTGCTGGTGCTGGAGATGACCGATAACTATCAGCTCATTTTGCCAATGATTATTACCTGTCTTGGCGCAACACTACTGGCGCAATTTCTTGGAGGTAAGCCTTTGTATTCCACGATCCTGGAGCGCACACTGGCGAAACAGGCCGCAGAACAAGCGGCAAAAGCGCAGCAGGTTGCCGGGGAGAATACTTGAACGATTTGACCCCGTATTAGATAATGGCTCATAAGGTCGGGTTATTCTTTAACCGGTCAGAAGTATCAATGGGAGCATAAAATGAGTGATGACGTAGCGTTGCCGCTGGAGTTTACTGAAGCTGCAGCCAAAAAAGTAAAATTCCTGATTGCAGATGAAGACAATCCAAACCTGAAACTGCGTGTGTATATCACCGGTGGTGGTTGCAGTGGTTTTCAGTACGGCTTCACCTTCGACGATCAGGTTAACGAAGGCGATATGACCATCGAAAAACAGGGCGTAGGCCTGGTGGTCGATCCGATGAGCCTGCAGTATCTGGTCGGCGGTGCCGTCGACTACACTGAAGGCCTGGAAGGCTCGCGCTTTATCGTGACCAACCCGAATGCGAAAAGCACCTGCGGCTGCGGGTCTTCATTCAGCGTCTGATCTTCGCACTGGATTCTCGCCCCGGCAGATCTTCTCCGCCGGGGCAATTTCCCCGTTTTAACGCCCGTTATCGTCGAGAGCAAAAGTCGGCAGCTTCAGATGCCAACGGATGGCCGCAAGGCGAATCACCAGCGTGACGGCCATTCCCATCATCGCTGAATTTTGGAGCGAAATATGAAAAGTGTCATAGGCCGTGGCGTGCACGATACCGCCGACAATACAGGCCGTGGCATAGATTTCCGTGCGTAAAATCATCGGAATTTCGCGGGCCAGTACATCGCGAATGATCCCGCCACCCACGCCGGTGACGACACCCATACAGATAGCGACCAGCGGGCCGCTATGGGCCATAAACGCTTTATTCACCCCGATGCCGACAAATACCGCCAGACCAACAGCATCAAGCACCGGCAATATCCATTTCGGTAGCCGGCGCGGTTGACGCACCAGCAGAATAGTCATCATGCTGGTGACCATCGCCACCACCAGGTCAGTCGGGTCTTTTACCCAAAACACCGGGCCATTGGCGAGCGCCATATCGCGAATGGTTCCACCGCCCACGGCGGTGACCACGCCGAGCACCAGCACGCCAAAGGGGTCCATCCGGAGTTTACCGGCCAACAAGACGCCCGAGATAGCAAATACGGCGGTGCCAATAATATCCAGCCAATAGACTAGCATCGTCAGTTCTCGTTAAGCGCCCGGGTTCCCCAGGGCTATTTTTACTCATCAAATTGAACCGGCACAGCGTCCGTCAGGCGTACATATAATAGTCGCGCGCTGGCGTTCTCTGTGCCGGATGTCGTTATTGCCCTACGCAAACGGTGCTTATTTAACCTGCCCGAGCGCCTCGCAGAGCTGTTTTGCGGCGAGAATAATACGCGGGCTTGCGCGTTCAAACCAGTCGCCATCTACTGCAATTAGGGGGATTTTTAACTGATTATGCCAGTAGCGTTCAACTTCAGGGAGTTGGTTGGTATCGCCAGCGATAACGATAGCCTGAGGTTGTCTTGCCAGCACCTGCTCACGGCTCACCTGGGGCCAGGGAACCGGGCTGGAGGCAAATATATTGTCACCGCCGCACAGCGTCAGTACCTGGTCCTGAATCGATCCCCTACTGCTGGTAAAAAGGGGATTGGCGCCAAACTGCAGAAAGACGCGTTTTTTTGGCGTATGTGCGTAGCGGGCTCTGAGGGCATCATAGTCGTCCTGCATTTGCTGTACGGATGCGCGGGCCTTTTCCGGCTGCGGACTCCACTGCGCCAGCTGTCGCAGTGTCGAAATGATCTCTTCAACCGTGGCAGTATTGACCCAGAGTACCTTGATCCCCAGCGCACTCAGTTGATTAACCTGCCGTTCGGCATTGCCGCCGCGCCATGCCAGAATCAGATCTGGCTTCAGCGCAACGATGCGCTCCAGGTTCATCCCTTGCCAGCTGGCAACCTGTTCGATACCGGCAGCTTCCGGTGGATAATCGGAAAAGCTGCTGACGCCAACCGGCGTAATACCGGCGGCAAAGGCCAGTTCGGTATTGGACGGTGACAGCGTGATGACCCGCGGCGCGGCGAAGAGCCACGCCGGGGTGAGCAGTAGCAGAGCGGCAAGCGCCCGTTTTAGCGACCTAGCCACGCGCCAGCGTCTGTACCAGCTTCTCCACCATCAGCGTAGATTGTCTGGCGGCAACGGTGAGGAACTCATCAAAGCTCAGATGAGACTGCTGATCCGCAACGTCGGAAATCGCGCGTACGACCACGAACGGCACGCCGAAGTTGTGGCAAACATGGGCAATCGCCGTTGCTTCCATTTCAACCGCTACGGCCTGCGGGAAGTTGTGGCGGATTTTCGCCAGCCCGACCGATCCGTTGATGAACGCGTCACCGCTGACGATCAGACCGCGCACCGCGTTCAGATTCAGCGCCTCGATGCAGCTTTGCGCGGCGGCAATCAGCTTATCGTCGGCTTTGAAGCCTGCCGGGCAGCCTGGCAACTGGCCATACTCATAACCAAAGGCGGTGACGTCAGCATCGTGGTAGCGTGTCTCGTCGGAAATGACGATGTCGCCGACCTTCAGCGTCGACGCCAGTCCGCCTGCGGAACCGGTGTTGATAATCACGTCCGGTTTGCAAATCTCCAGCAGCAGGGCTGCGCCCATGGCCGCCGCCACTTTACCAATGCCTGATTTGAGCAGGACAACATCGGTGCCGTTCAACTGGCCGGTGTAAATTTCGCTCCCGCCATGAGTCAGAGTCTGACGGTTTTCGATTTTGTCGCGCAGAAGGGTAACTTCTTCTTCCATAGCGCCAATAATGCCAATTTTCATAGATTTACTCGCGATGTTTCAGGTTTAGTTGCATAGTCTATCATGCACTCAGAGGGAAACGTTATTGCTCGCGCGGGAGAGGCCATGGCAAAGATTGATTTTCGCAACAAGATTAACTGGCGTCGGCGCTACCGCTCGCCGCAAGGGGTCGAAACGGAACGTGAGATCCTACGTATTTTTGAAAGCGATCGCGGGCGAATTATCAACTCGCCAGCAATCCGCCGTTTACAGCAAAAAACCCAGGTCTTCCCGTTAGAGCGTAATGCCGCGGTGCGTACCAGGCTAACCCACTCTCTTGAAGTTCAGCAGGTGGGACGCTATATCGCTAAAGAGATCCTCAGCCGCCTGAAAGAGCAGCGTCTGTTGGGAGCCTATGGGCTGGATGAGCTCACCGGGCCGTTTGAGAGCGTGGTGGAAATGGCCTGTCTGATGCATGACATCGGCAATCCGCCGTTCGGCCATTTTGGCGAGGCGGCGATAAATGACTGGTTCCGTCAGCGGCTGGTGCCTGACGATGCGGCCGGCGCGCCGTTAGCGCAAGATCGTTGCTCGGTGGGGGCGCTCCGTTTGCAGGAGGGGGCTGCCGAACTGAACGTGCAGCGGAGCAAAGTTCGTCAGGATCTGTGCTGGTTTGAAGGGAACGCGCAGGGTATTCGCTTAGTGCATACCCTCATGCGGATGAATCTGACCTGGGCGCAGGTTGGCTGCATTCTAAAATATACCCGCCCGGCATGGTGGCGGGGAGAACTCCCTTCCAGCCACAGCTATTTAATGAAAAAGCCTGGTTATTATTTAGCCGAAGAGGGCTATGTTGAGAGGTTGCGTAAAGAACTTGCTCTGGCTCCTTACAATCGTTTTCCTTTGACATGGATTATGGAGGCGGCAGACGATATCTCATATTGTGTGGCCGATCTTGAGGATGCGGTAGAAAAACGTATTTTCAGCGTAGAACAACTTTATCAACTTCTCCACGAGGCGTGGGGACAGCATGAGAAAGGCTCTTTATTTTCGCAGGTGGTAGAAAATGCCTGGGATAAATCACGTGCTAATTCTTTGAGTCGGAGTACGGAAGATCAGTTCTTTATGTATTTACGAGTCAATACGCTGAATAAACTGGTACCGTATGCTGCTCGCCGGTTTATCGATAATTTACCGAAGATCTTTACCGGTGATTTTAATCATGCGCTGCTTGAGGACGATAGCGACTGTAGTCAACTGCTTGAGCTATATAAAAATGTCGCGATAAAACATGTGTTTAGTCATCCTGATGTTGAACAGCTGGAATTACAAGGCTATCGGGTGATTAGCGGTCTTCTGGATATCTATGAGCCGCTGTTAAAATTATCGCTGGAGGAGTTCAGCTTATTAGTGGAGAAAGAACGCGTGAGGAGCTTACCTATCGCCTCGCGCTTGTTCCAGAAACTTTCGACGCGTCATCGGTTGGCCTATGTTGAAGCAGTAAATAAGGTTTCACGGGATGCTGAAGAATTTCCTGTGATGGAATATTATTATCGCTGCCGTCTGATACAGGACTATATCAGTGGGATGACGGATTTGTATGCATGGGATGAATATCGACGCTTGATGGCGGTAGAATAAGTACAGGTTTTGTAAAGACGGACAATAAATTTTTACTTTTTCCAGATACTTAATTCCGGAACTTAGCGCGATAAAATGACTCTGATAGTCACATACATAGCAATTTGCGTTATCTAAAATAGAGATTGAGACATGATGAAAAAAACCACGTTAGCAATGAGTGCTCTGGCTCTGAGTTTAGGTCTGGCGTTATCACCGCTCTCTGCGAGCGCGGCAGAAACGTCCTCTTCGGCCTCAAGTACACAGCAAATGCCAAGTCTGGCGCCAATGCTGGAAAAAGTGATGCCGTCGGTTGTCAGCATTAATGTTGAGGGCAGCACGACCGTTAACACTCCACGGATGCCGCGTAACTTCCAGCAGTTCTTTGGTGATAATTCACCGTTCTGCCAGGATGGTTCGCCGTTCCAGAGTTCTCCGTTCTGTCAGGGCGGAGGACCGGGCGGTGGGGCACCGGGTGATGGCAGCCAGCAGCAGAAATTTATGGCGCTGGGCTCCGGGGTCATCATCGATGCGGATAAAGGCTACGTCGTGACCAATAACCACGTTGTGGATAATGCGACCACGATCAAAGTCCAACTGAGCGACGGACGTAAGTTTGATGCCAAAGTCGTTGGCAAAGATCCGCGTTCCGATATTGCGCTGATCCAGATTCAGGATCCGAAAAATTTGACGGCGATTAAGCTGGCGGATTCCGATGCGCTGCGCGTCGGCGACTACACCGTGGCGATCGGTAACCCGTTTGGTTTGGGTGAAACCGTCACTTCGGGGATTGTCTCCGCGCTTGGTCGTAGCGGCCTGAACGTTGAAAACTACGAAAACTTTATCCAGACCGATGCGGCGATCAACCGCGGTAACTCCGGCGGTGCGCTGGTGAATCTGAACGGTGAACTGATCGGCATTAACACCGCGATCCTGGCGCCGGACGGCGGCAATATCGGTATCGGGTTTGCCATCCCAAGTAACATGGTCAAAAACCTGACCGAGCAGATGGTTAAGTATGGCCAGGTGAAACGCGGCGAGCTGGGTATTATGGGGACCGAGCTGAACTCTGAGCTGGCGAAAGCCATGAAGGTCGATGCGCAGCGCGGCGCCTTCGTCAGTCAGGTGATGCCGGGTTCTGCGGCCGCGAAAGCGGGTATCAAAGCCGGTGACGTGATTACTTCGCTGAACGGTAAGCCTATCAGCAGCTTTGCCGCGCTGCGTGCGCAAGTCGGTACCATGCCTATCGGTAGCAAAGTTCAGTTGGGCCTGGTCCGCGATGGCAAACCGGTCAATGTGACCGTCGAGCTGCAGCAGAGTAGCCAGACTCAGGTTGACTCCAGCACCATCTTCAATGGTATTGAAGGTGCGGAAATGAGCAACAAAGGTCAGGACAAAGGTGTGGTGGTCAATAATGTGAAAGCGGGGACTCCGGCAGCACAAATTGGCCTCAAGAAAGGTGACGTTATCGTCGGTGCTAACCAGCAACCGGTGAAAAATATTGCCGAACTGCGCAAAATCTTCGATGCCAAACCTTCGGTACTGGCCCTGAACATTCAGCGTGGCGATAGCACTATCTATCTACTGATGCAGTAATCGCAAACGGCTAAATCAGCCCCTTCTCCTCGCTGAGGGAAGGGGCTTTTTTTTGCCCCGATATTCGGTGTACTTTCCTTTCTGTGACTTCACACGCAACTCCATACTTCTGTGCCCTGCTTTATGCATATGCACAATGCGGCGTCCAGCCGACTCTTTTATGCTGGCCTCCTGTTCACGGGAGGATTACATGGCTGGCTGGCATCTTGATACCAACATGGCGCAGGATATCGTGGCACGTACGATGCGCATCATTGATACCAATATCAACGTAATGGACGCCCGCGGGCGCATTATCGGCAGCGGCGATCGCGAACGAATTGGGGAATTGCACGAAGGCGCGCTGCTGGTTCTTTCTCAGGGACGGGTCGTGGATATTGACGATGCGGTAGCTCGCCATCTGCACGGCGTGCGTCAGGGGATCAACCTGCCTTTGCGGCTGGAGGGAGAGATCGTCGGTGTGATTGGTCTGACCGGCGAACCAGAAACGCTGCGCAAATATGGTGAGTTGGTGTGCATGACTGCCGAAATGATGCTGGAGCAATCCCGGCTGATGCATCTTCTGGCCCAGGATAGCCGCCTGCGTGAAGAACTGGTCATGAATCTGATTCAGGCCGAAGAGCATACGCCTGCGTTAACCGAGTGGGCGCAGCGGCTGGGTATCGATCTGAACCAGCCCCGGGTGGTCGCGATGATTGAAGTGGATAGTGGTCAGCTCGGCGTAGACAGCGCGATGGCCGAACTGCAGCAACTACAAACCGCCTTGACCACACCCGATCGCAATAATCTGGTGGCGATTGTCTCCCTGACCGAGATGGTGGTACTCAAACCGGCATTGAATGCCTTTGGCCGCTGGGACGCAGAGGAACACCGCAAAAGGATCGATCAGCTGATCGCCCGAATGAAAGAAAACGGCCAGCTGCGTTTTCGCGTGGCGCTGGGTAACTTCTTTACCGGTCCCGGCAGCATCGCCCGTTCCTGGCGTACCGCTCGCACCACAATGATGGTCGGTAAGCAGCGTATGCCCGAGAGCCGCAGCTATTTTTATCAGGATTTAATGTTACCGGTGCTGCTCGATAGTCTGCGCGGCGGCTGGCAGGCGAATGAACTCGCCCGTCCGCTGGTCCGGCTGAAAGCGATGGATAATAACGGTCTGTTGCGACGAACGCTACAAGCCTGGTTTCGCCATAATGTGCAGCCGCTGGCGACGTCAAAGGCGCTGTTTATTCATCGTAATACGCTGGAGTATCGCCTGAATCGTATTGCTGAACTGACGGGGCTGGACCTGGGGAATTTTGACGATCGTCTGTTGCTATATATCGCGCTGCAGTTGGATGAGCAAAGATAGTCTGTCTCAGACAAAAAAACGCCGGGTGGCAGCTTCGCCTGACCCGGCTTACAGCGCCATCCACGTACGGCTATTTGCGCGTCAGTTTTTCCAGATCGGCTTCAATTTCACTGATCTTATGGGTGACGACGCTTTCCAGATGACGCAGATCGTCGAGGATCTTACGTTTAAGGTCGACTTCGGTACGATCGCGCTGGCAGATCTGATCCAGCTCATCGATAACGTAGCGCAGATTCGGGCTAATTTCCTGAACCTCTTTATACCCCTGGCCTACACCATCGGCGACAACGGTCTTACGCTGGCGCGGGTATTTAAACTTGACGCTTTTAGCGAAAAACTCGCCTTTGTCTTTCTGAAAATAAATTTTCAGAATGTCGTTGTTGGCTTCCTGCCGCAGGCTATAGCGATCGATCTCATCAGGATTGGTAATGCCAAGACTTTTCAGATTATCGTACATAACGGTACCTTTGATATCATCATAACCTTTGAATAATTAACGAAAAGATCCATCTTCGCCAGCTTTAAATATAAAAAAAGCGGGATATCTCCCGCTTTTTATTCTGCTTAGTCGATGGTACGCAGCAGTTCGTTAATACCGACCTTGCCGCGAGTTTTCGCATCCACCTTCTTCACGATAACGGCGCAGTACAGGCTGTACTTGCCATCTTTCGACGGCAGGTTGCCGGAAACCACCACTGAGCCCGCCGGAACGCGGCCGTAATGGACTTCGCCGGTTTCGCGATCGTAAATTTTGGTGCTCTGACCTAGGTACACGCCCATGGAGATCACGGAACCTTCTTCAACGATCACGCCTTCGACCACTTCAGAGCGTGCGCCGATGAAGCAGTTGTCTTCAATGATTGTCGGGTTAGCCTGCAGCGGCTCCAGTACGCCACCGATACCGACGCCGCCGGACAGGTGCACGTTTTTACCGATCTGCGCGCAGGAGCCCACGGTGGCCCAGGTGTCCACCATGGAGCCTTCATCCACGTAGGCGCCAATGTTGACGTAGGACGGCATCAGCACGGTGTTGCGGGCAATAAATGCACCCTGGCGAACCGCTGCCGGCGGAACCACGCGGAAGCCTTCTTTCTGGAAACGCGCTTCATCATAGTCAGCGAATTTCATCGGTACTTTATCGAAGTAGCGGCTTTCAGCACCGTCGATAACCTGGTTATCGTTAATACGGAAAGAGAGCAGAACCGCCTTCTTCAGCCATTGATGGGTGACCCACTGGCCATCGATCTTTTCAGCGACACGCAGCGCGCCGGAATCAAGCAGAGAAATCACCTGGTTAACCGCTTCGCGGGTTACGGTATCCACATTTGCCGGCGTGATGTCGGCGCGACGCTCAAAAGCGGACTCAATAACATTCTGTAATTGCTGCATTGTTTTACTCTTTCTCTTTACACATTAAAAGTTCGTCACCCTTTATCGTTTGGATTGAGGGCCTCTGTCAACCGTTGTTGTACTTCTTGCTGCAGCGCATTATTAAGCGCACGCCGGTCCGCCGTCGCGATTATAAATAAATCTTCTACTCGCTCACCGATTGTCGTAATTCTCGCTCCGTGAAGCGAAATATTGAGGTCGGCGAATACCTGACCCACGCGAGCCAGCAGGCCCGGCTGATCGAGCGCAATCAGTTCAAGAAACGATTTTCTGTCGGTGTGTGTCGGCAGGAAATTAACTTCGGTAACGACGGAGAAATGGCGAAGTTTTGCCGCCTGACGGCGCGGGGCTGGCGGCTGCCAGCTGCGCTGGGTGATGGTCTGTTCCAGACCGTTGCGGATCATCTCGTGGCGATCGGCGGAAAGCGGACTGCCGTCCGGCTCCAGCACAATAAAGGTATCCATCGCCATGCCATCGCGGGTGGTAAAAATCTGAGCATCGTGAACGCTGAGGTTGCGGCGATCCAGCTCGCCGCAGACGGCGGCAAACAGATACGGGCGGTCCGGGCTCCAGATAAAAATTTCGGTCCCGCCGCGCGTGGCCTGCGAGCTGAGCAGGATCATCGGTTTGCTCAGGTCGTGTTTGAGCAAATTGCGGGCGTGCCAGGCGAGCTGGTTGGGCGTATGGCGCACGAAGTAGTTGGCGCGGCAGCGATTCCAGATTTGATGCAGCGCCTCTTCATTAATATTTTCCATCCGCAGGAGCGCCAGCGCCTGCAACTGATGATGGCGTACCCGTTCGCGCATATCCGGCGTGCTTTGCATGCCGCGGCGCAGCTGTTTTTCGGTGGCAAAATAGAGTTCGCGCAGCAGACTCTGTTTCCAGCTGTTCCACAAGGTTTCGTTGGTCGCACAGATATCGGCGACGGTCAGGCACACCAGGTAGCGCAGGCGGTTTTCGGTTTGCACCTCTTCGGCAAACTGCTTGATGACTTCCGGATCCTGAATATCTCGGCGCTGAGCGGTGACCGACATCAACAGATGATGGCGTACCAGCCATGCCACCAACTGGGTTTCCCGTGAGTTAAGCCCGTGCAGCTCGGCGAATTTCAGCACATCCTGGGCGCCCAGGACCGAATGATCGCCGCCGCGACCTTTGGCAATGTCATGGAACAGGGCGGCAATCAGAATCAGCTCCGGGTGCGTCAGGCGAGGCCACAGTTCCACGCACAGCGGGTGGCGCCTGCGGGTCTCTTCTTTGGCGAAGCTTTCCAGCTTCAGCAGCACGCGGATAGTATGTTCATCGACCGTATAGGAATGAAACAGGTCAAACTGCATCTGGCCCACGATATGCGACCACTGCGGCATATAGGCCCACAGTACACTGTGGCGATGCATCGGCAACAGCCCCCGGCTGACCGCGCCCTGATGGCGCAACATGCTGAGGAAAATAGTTCGGGCTTCCGGGATATAGCACAGCGGCTGCGTCAGGTGGCGCCGCGCGTGGCGCAGGTGGCGAAGCGTCGTCGAGTAAATGCCGGTGATGTTGCTGTTACGCACCATAATATAGAACATGCGCAGGATCGCCTGCGGTTCGCGGATAAACAGCGTGTCGTCGCGCAGGTCAATCAGCGTGCCGCGCAACTGAAAATCATCATCGATGGACCGAGGCTTTTCATCTTCGGTGAGGGCGAGGATTGCTTCATCAAACAGCTGGAGCAGCATCTGATTCAGTTCGCTGACCCGCCGGGTGACGCGGAAGAAATCCTTCATCATGTATTCGATAGGCTGATTGCCTTCGCCTTCGTAGCGCAGTCGGCGGGCGACGCTGAACTGGCGATCGAATAACAGGCGGTTGTCGTAGCGGTTTAACTCGAGGTGCAGCGCAAAGCGAATACGCCACAACTGGTGCAGACATTCGTTAAGCTCGTTACGTTCGGCTTCGGTAAGAAAGCCGAAGCCGACCATTTCATCCAGCGAGGTGGCGCCGAAGTGGCGACGGGCGACCCATTGGAGGGTGTGAATATCTCGCAGGCCGCCAGGACTGCTTTTCACGTCCGGTTCGAGGTTATAACTGGTGCCGTGGTAGCGCTGGTGGCGGATGTTCTGCTCTTCGACCTTGGCGGCAAAAAACTTCTCTGAGGGCCAGAAACCATCGCTGAAGATATGTTTCTGCAGTTCAAGAAACAGGGCTACATCACCAATCAGCAGGCGAGATTCAATCAGGTTGGTCGCGACGCTAAGATCGGACAGTCCTTCCAGCAGGCACTCTTCGAGCGTGCGCACGCTGTGGCCGACTTCGAGCTTGATATCCCACAGCAGCGTCAGCAGTTCGCCCACTTTCTGCGCCTGCTCATCGGAGAGTTTTTTACGGCTGAGAATCAGCAGGTCAACATCGGAGAGCGGGTGCAGCTCGCCACGACCGTATCCGCCGACTGCGACCAGTGCCAGATCGCTGACCGGACCAAAGCCGTAATCAACCCACAGGCGCTGGAGCAGTTGGTCGATAAATTCGGTTCGCGCTTCGATTAGCTGCCCGGCGGGGATACCACTATCAAACGCTTCACCCAGCCAGCGCTGGAAAATATCAAGATGTGCCTTGATAGTGGCACAGTTCAAATCACCTTGTGGCCAGCTACCCGGATTCTCAGGCTGAGCGGAGAGGGTAGGGAGGACAGTATCAGGTAAAGAGTTACTCATCGCGTCACCATAAGAAAAAACTATCACCCATAAAAAATCGCCGGGAGCGATTTTTAACGTCGCTTGCGGCGGCCCGCAGGGTGACGGGCAGGACGCCCGTCATAAAAAATCGCCGGGAGCGGATTTTTAATGTCGCTTGCGGCAGCTCAAAGGGGGACGGGCAGGATGCCCGTCATAAAAAAGCCGGCGGGCGCCGGCTTTTCGTTATGCGTTGTGTGAGATTATCGCCGGGATGGTGTCATCCTTGCGTAACGTCAGAATCTCACAGCCGTTCTCTGTCACCACAATAGTATGCTCGTACTGCGCAGACAAGCTCCGGTCTTTGGTTTTCACCGTCCAGCCGTCTTTCATACTGCGGATCTCTTTCTTGCCGGCATTGACCATCGGTTCGATGGTAAAGGTCATGCCCGGCTTGAGCACCACATTGGTCTCAGGCGAGTCGTAATGCAATACCTGCGGCTCTTCATGGAAACCGCGACCGATACCGTGACCGCAATATTCACGCACCACCGAGAAACCTTCCGCTTCGACGAATTTCTGGATCGCCGCACCGATGGCGCGTAGGTTAATTCCCGGCTTAACCATCTTCAGAGCCAGATACAGGCTTTCCTGGGTGATGCGGCACAGGCGCTCGCCGAGAATCGTCGGTTTGCCGACGATGAACATCTTAGAGGTGTCGCCGTGGAAATCATCCTTAATTACCGTGACATCAATGTTGACGATGTCGCCGTCTTTCAACAGTTTTTCGTCGTCAGGAATCCCGTGACAGACGACTTCGTTAATAGAGATGCACACCGATTTTGGGTAGCCGTGGTAGCCGAGGCAGGCGGAAATCGCTTTCTGTTCGTTTACAATATAATCGTTACAGATACGGTCCAGTTCGCCGGTGCTGACGCCCGGTTTAACGTAGGGTTCGATCATTTCCAGCACTTCGGCGGCCAAGCGGCCGGCGACGCGCATTTTTTCGATGTCTTCAGATGTTTTGATAGATATAGCCATGGATTGTGTCCAGCTGTGTCGGTTTTCTCGACAATAATAGAGTTATTCCTGCCAATGTTAACAGTCAGGATGTCCTGGTGCCAAATTGAGAATCATTAACAGC
>NZ_JBCNNS010000283.1:0-2549 GCF_039594335.1 Raoultella sp. | reverse complement strand
CTGAGCTTTTTGTTTTTGCGTTTTAACAAGAACCCCGTCCCGAAAGGTGCGGGGTTTTTTGCTGTGTGGGGTATATCTCCCCGGTGGCGCTGCGCTTACCGGGGCTACAGGATCTGTAGCCCGGACAAGGTGCGCAGCACCGCCTCCGGGGAGGTCCCTGTCTAAGGGTCAGCAGTTGCGACGTCAATCTTAGTCTGCTTCAGCCTGCTGCTCATGTATCAAATTCAATAACGGATACGGTTGCCCCAGATCGTCCGTCTCAGAACGCCCTGTCACGTTAAAACCCATCCTCTGATAAAACCCGACCGCTTGTTCATTCTGCTCATTCACATTCGTCGTCAGCTTTGGCGTTAACGACAGGGCATGCTCAATCAGCAATTTCCCCACGCCGCAGCCGCGGACATCCGGATCGACGAACAGCGCATCCATATGCTCTCCGGTAAGCAGCATAAAGGCGATCGGCTGGTCCTGGGTGTTAGCCGCCACCCACAGCGGAGCCTCCGGTAAAAATGCGCGTACCATCTCCTCCAGCTCCTTTCGATACGCTTTTGACAGAAAATCGTGCGTGGCGTCGACCGACCGACACCATATCGCAATCAGTTTATCCCCTTCATCTGGCCGGGAACGGCGGATGCTAATAACCATATTTTCTCCTTTTCTTCATTCTTATATTCTAACTCAATGCGCGCCGTGAAATTTTCTCACCGTGAACATGCAGACTCGACATTCACCCGATTCCTGGTTATCTTCAGCTATCTGGATGTCTAAACGTTTATACGTATGCTATGAGGTAATACAGTTATGCCAATTCGGGTGCAGGACGAGCTACCAGCCGTCAGTTTCTTGCGCAATGAAAACGTCTTTGTGATGACGACAACACGTGCAACGACTCAGGAAATTCGCCCCCTGAAGGTGTTAATCCTCAACCTGATGCCGAAGAAAATCGAGACGGAAAATCAGTTCCTGCGTCTGCTGTCGAACTCTCCGCTGCAGGTGGACATCCAGTTGTTGCGTATTGATGCGCGTGAGTCGCGTAATACGCCGGCGGAGCATCTGAATAACTTTTACTGCAATTTCGATGAGATCTGCGATCAGAACTTTGATGGCCTGATTGTCACCGGTGCCCCCTTAGGCCTGGTTGAGTTTAACGATGTTGCTTACTGGCCACAGATCAAACAGGTGCTGGAGTGGGCGAAGGATCACGTCACCTCCACGTTGTTCGTCTGTTGGGCGGTTCAGGCCGCGCTGAATATTCTGTACGGCATTCCGAAGCAGACCCGCGCCGAAAAGATTTCTGGCGTTTATGAACACCATATTCTGCATCCACACGCCTTACTGACCCGCGGTTTCGACGACTCTTTCCTGGCCCCGCACTCACGCTATGCTGATTTTCCGGCGGGACTTATCCGCGACTACACCGATCTAGAGATCCTCGCGGAGACGGAAGAGGGCGATGCGTATTTGTTTGCCAGCAAAGATAAGCGCATCGCCTTTGTTACCGGCCACCCGGAGTACGATGCCAATACCCTGGCAAGCGAATATTTCCGCGATGTGGAAGCCGGTTTGAATCCAGAGGTTCCTTACAACTATTTTCCGCAAAACGACCCGCAGAACAAACCGCGCGCCACCTGGCGGAGCCACGGCAATCTGCTGTTTGCTAACTGGCTTAACTATTATGTCTACCAGATTACACCATACGATCTGCGCCATATGAATCCTACACTGGAGTAATACTCTACACGAAACGATCCTAAAGCGTTTCAGCACTTTGCCTCTGGCACCTTCGGGTGCCTTTTTTATTTCCGAAATTCACTTCATGCTCAATGATAACTTTAATTCCATTGTTATCAATATGTTAACTCTATTTTAAAATTAAAATGGAAATTGTTTTTGATTTTGAAAATTAATTGAGTAGTCTTAATTGTGCTGAGCGAAAACTACACAACGATCTCTCGCTCGCTTCCAGCGGATCAACCAAGAGGAACAGCACAATGACGCAGCAGGCGACAATCACCGATGAACTGGCCTTTAGTCAGCCCTATGGCGAGCAGGAGAAGCAGATCTTAACGCCTGAGGCGGTAGAATTTCTGACGGAACTGGTGAGCCGCTTTGCGCCGGCGCGTAATAAGCTACTGGCCGCGCGTCAGCAGCAGCAGCAGGCCATTGATCAAGGTGTACTTCCTGACTTTATTTCGGAAACCGCTTCCATTAGAGATGGAAACTGGACCATCCGCGGTATCCCGGCGGATTTGCAGGATCGCCGTGTTGAAATCACCGGTCCCGTTGAACGCAAAATGGTCATTAACGCGATGAATGCCAACGTCAAAGTCTTTATGGCGGACTTTGAGGATTCGCTGGCGCCTGACTGGCGTAAAGTCATTGATGGCCAAATTAACCTGCGTGATGCCGTGAACGGGACCATCAGCTACACCAACGAGGCCGGCAAAATCTACCAGCTGCAGCCCAATCCCGCTGTGCTGGTATGCCGTGTGCGCGGCCTGCACCTGCCGGAAAAGCACGTCACCTGGCGTAATGAGGCCATCCCCGGC
>NZ_JBCNNS010000282.1:0-2631 GCF_039594335.1 Raoultella sp. | reverse complement strand
AGCTGGCCACGCAGATGGTCGAGGGTGCTCTGATCGACTACTTCACCCGACTGCGGATCCACTTTGTTCTGGATGACGCCGCCCATAAATTCCGGTTTATTCATTACCATCGCATCAAGGAAGACCAAAATCTGGCGCAAATGATACTGGCAGCGCGCACCGCCGATGGCGCCCATTGAGCTGGTCTGAATCAGTACCGGTTTGCCGGACAGCGGCTGCTCGGGCAGGCGTGACAGCCAGTCGATAGCGTTTTTCAGGCCGCCAGGCAAGGAATAGTTATACTCGGGAGTGACGATCACCACGCCATCCGCTTCGCGGATCTGTTGCGCAATATCCTGCACGCGCTGTGGGAACCCCTCTTCCTCCTGCATATCAGCATCGTACAGCGGGATATCACCGATCGACGGCAGCGCGGAGATATCCATGCCCGCTGGCGCGATGCCGGGCAGGGTGCGCGCGACCATTCCATTAAACGACCCTTTGCGCAGGCTGCCGAGTAACGTAACCACTTTTAAGGTATCTGACATGATTGCTCCTTTGTATCATGATGCCGGCAAAACCGGTCAATTGAGGGATAAGGTTTTTTCCATCGGTAAGCTGGTAAAACGCATCAGACGGGCCGACGGTTCGCGTGCGCGCTGCTGAGCATCCGGCAGGCTGCGCCATTCGCCCCCCTTAGCATCATATTCCCAGACCTTCAGCGAGCCGATATTTGGGCTGGCGGCAATCGACCACACCAGCAGCGATTCGGCATCACAGACGGCTTCGATCGGCTGGCTACCGGCGGTGCGCAGGCGGCCAGAACCCGGCAGCAGCTGCGTTGATGCTTCGCCGGTCAGTTTCAACACGCTTCGCCGCAGGGCCACCAGCTGGCTACGCGCTTCATCCGGGTCATGCTGAATGTTAATCCACAGATTTTCATTGTTACTGAAATTGTGCCGGTCGGCGTCGTGACCACGCACCGTGCGCTGCAGTTCCATGTCGAGGCCACAATCCCCCTCGGTGGTCAGCGCGACGCCAACAATATTGCCAGTATAAGAGATAGAGAAGCGAGGAAGATGACGATCGCTAAAAACCGGTCGGCCATTGGCTTCATTGATGATTTCAGGCAGCTCGCTGATACCGTAAAGCATAAACAGCAGTTCGGCGAGTAGCGAACGCGAAGCGCGAAAGCGAGCCTGGCGGTATTCAGGGAGTAGGCGTGCGGATTGATGACAGGCCGCTGACAAACGTGTCGATAGCGGCTCCCCGGTACTAAGTATCCCTCTTGCAAAATGCGTTGCCATACGTCGCTCCGTGAGTAATGGTCTGGATAAAATTGCGGGCGCTATTATCGCCTGGTATTAACAGGTTTTAATGCCGAAATCCCCCCTTGAAAAGGGAATTTGTTTGAATTTTACAAATTCTTGCGCAAATAAGGGGCGATAGACACGAAACAAGGCTTACAGCGTACCGGAATAGAGTGCTTTCAGCGTATCTCTAAGCCAGACGAGCTTCGGGTTGTAGCTGTTGCGCTTATGCCATAGCAGGGTGAAGGGAACGCGCAGCTTTTCCAGATGCTGCGCCTCCAGCGGTAGCGGCCGGGAGACTAGCGGCAGCTGGTGCTGCTGATTATAGTGCTGGCAGTAGCGCGGCGCGGTAGCCAGCATGGTGTGTTGCGGTTGAGCGGCCATAAAAAGCGATTGTTCAAACCCTGGCACGGTCAGCGCCACGTTACGCTTATACCCCAGCTCCTGCAGCACATCGTCCAGCGCCCAGGTATCGCGTTGTTCCCAGCAGATAGTGATATGCGGATAGCGTAAGAATGCCGCCAGATCCCACTCCTCCCTGAGCGCTGGATGATCGGCGCGAAGCCAGACCTGCGGCAGGTCGGTGAACAGCACCTCAAAATCGATATACCACGGAAGCAGGCTCAGCAGCTCCCGCGACTGCGGATGGCTTTCGCGCCCGCAGAAGCCGATATCCACCTCGCCGCGAATGATGGCGTCCAGCGAGTCGTAGTCCCAGTTGCGCAAACGAATCAATGCCTGCGGATAGCGCTGATAGATGCGCTGGGAGAGGGTATTAAACAGGATCATCAGCAGCGGCGTTTCCGCCGCCAGCTCGAATTTGAGGCCGCTGGGCATGGTGTGGTGTGGTTTATCGAGGATCTGGTTACCCATCTGCATCCAGTCCGCCAGATCCTGCTCCATGCTGCTGACCAGCGGCGTAGGCGCCAGGCCCAGCGGGGTTTTCACAAACAACGGGTCGTCAAACCAGGTGCGCAGTTTGGCCAGCGACTTGCTCACCGCTGACGGCGAAACGTTCATCCGCTTCGCCGTACGGGTAACGCTGAGCTCCTGGGTCAGGAGCTGCAGGCAGAGGAGTAAATTAAGATCAAGACTCGACAGCGGCTTCTTCATCGTATTGCGCAACCCGCGGCGGGGTGACGACCAGTAATAAAACAAGGCTCACTATGCTACAGGCAATGAGTATCCCGATCAGCATATTCATTGCGCTGAGTCCGATGATGGCGGCGAGCCAAATCCACAGCGATGAACCGCACACCTGCGCGATGCCGAGGACCGAACTGGCGACGCCCGCGCGCAGCGTGAACGGCCCCAGCGCCTGGCTCATTGCGACGCCGAATCC
>NZ_JBCNNS010000281.1:0-2508 GCF_039594335.1 Raoultella sp. | reverse complement strand
TAGATAATGTTATTTGTGAGTCACAGCCCGGACGATGCGATCGCCAGAGAATTGGATTAAATAAACCAGAATAACCAGTAATACCAGCACGGTATTCATTACCGTAGCGTTGTAGCCGATATAGCCGTACTGATAGCCAATCTGCCCCAGACCGCCGGCGCCCACCGCCCCGCCCATTGCGGAATAGCCAACCAACGTGATGAGGGTGATAGTTGCGGCGTTTACCAGACCCGGCAGCGCTTCAGGCAGCAGCACCTTACGTACGATCTGTATCGGCGTAGCGCCCATCGCGCGGGATGCCTCGATAAGTCCGGTCGGAATTTCCAGCAGCGCATTTTCTACCATACGGGCGATAAACGGCGCAGCGCCAACCGTCAGCGGCACAATGGCGGCCTGCAGTCCAATGGACGTACCGACAATCACGCGGGTGAACGGAATCATCCACACCAGCAGGATAATGAAAGGGATGGAACGGAAAATGTTAACCAGCGCGGACAGCGTCCGGTACAGTTTTGCGTTGGCAACAATCTGTCCCGGGCGAGTGACGTACAGCAGCACACCTACCGGCAGGCCGATGACGAAACCGAAAAAGCCGGAGACGAACGTCATGGCCAGCGTTTCCCACACGCCGCGCAACAGCAGCCAAATCATTGCCTCAGACATATCCCAGTACCTCTATTTTTACATGGTGTTCCTGCAACCAGGCGATGGCCGCTTGGGTATCTTCCTGCGTGCCGTGCATCTCGGTCAGCATAATGCCGAACTTCACGCCGCCAGCGTAATCCATCTGCGCGCTAATAATGTTGTTATTCACATTAAAGCGACGGGCGGTTTCAGAGAGCAGCGGAGCGTCGACGGAATGGCCAGTGAACTCCATGCGCAGCATAGGAACACTATCGGGTTGCGCGGTCGGCTTCAGGCGAGCCTGGTAGTCGTCGGGAATATCCAGATGCAGCGTGGATTGAATAAACTGCTGGGCCAGCGGGGTTTTCGGGTGAGAGAAGACTTCACTCACCGTATCTTGCTCGATCAACTGGCCATTGCTGATCACCGCGACGCAATCGCAGATGCGTTTGACGACATCCATCTCGTGCGTAATCAGCAGAATAGTCAGACCCAGGCGACGGTTGATATCTTTCAGCAGTTCCAGAATGGAACGTGTAGTTGCCGGGTCCAGGGCGCTGGTGGCTTCGTCACACAGCAGCACCTTCGGGTTACTTGCCAGTGCGCGAGCAATAGCCACACGCTGTTTCTGACCGCCGGAGAGATTTGCCGGGTAGCTGTCATGTTTATCGGCAAGACCGACCAGATCCAGCAACTCGGTCACGCGGCGTTTAATTTCCGCCTGCGGGGTATTATCCAGTTCCAGCGGGAGCGCGACGTTACCAAAGACGGTGCGCGAAGACAGCAGGTTAAAATGCTGGAAAATCATGCCAATCTGGCGCCGCGCGCGGGTCAGCGCTTTTTCAGAAAGCGCCGTCAACTCCTGGCCGTCAACCTGAACACTGCCTTCGGTTGGGCGTTCCAGCAGGTTAACGCAGCGAATCAGCGTACTTTTACCGGCGCCGGATGCGCCGATCACGCCATAAATTTGCCCGGCAGGGACATGCAGGCTGACATTATTCAGTGCCTGTATCGTGCGATTCCCTTGCTGGAACACTTTGGTGATATTCGAAAGTTTAATCATCAGATATTTATTATCGTTTAACCGTTTGCCGTGGCATTTTCTTCTGCCGTGTCCAGGCGATGCCTGTCAATGAAATGGATGTTAAGGCATCCAGACGTCTAAATCAATCTGCCTCTGTATAATGAGCACTTTCTTGCCTCCAGAAACATGCGATACTAATCAGACTAGCCTTTATCAGGAGTAAACCGGTGGCAAAGTCAGTACCTGCAATTTTTCTTGACCGTGACGGCACGATTAATGTCGATCATGGTTATGTCCACGAAATCGACAACTTTGAATTTATTGATGGCGTTATTGACGCTATGCGTCAGTTAAAGGAGATGGGATTCGCCCTGGTGGTGGTCACTAATCAGTCCGGCATCGCGCGCGGTAAGTTCACGGAAGCGCAGTTTGAAACGCTGACTGAATGGATGGACTGGTCTCTGGCCGATCGCGGTATCGACCTGGACGGTATCTATTATTGCCCGCACCACCCGCAGGGCACGGTTGAAGAGTTTCGTCAGACTTGTGATTGCCGTAAGCCGCATCCGGGGATGCTGATCTCGGCGCGCGACTATCTTCATATCGATATGGCTGCTTCTTATATGGTCGGCGATAAAGTGGAAGATATGCAGGCTGCTGCTGCTGCATCTATTGGGACTAAAGTCCTGGTTCGTACCGGTAAGCCGGTCACAGCGGAAGCGGAAAGTGCCGCCGACTGGGTGCTGAATAGCCTCGCAGATCTGCCGGAAACCATCAGAAAGCAGCAAAAATAGGCGTTAAGTACAAAAGATGAGCGGTTGAAATAAAAATGCATTTTTCCGCTTGTCATTCCCGTTCGG
>NZ_JBCNNS010000280.1:0-2733 GCF_039594335.1 Raoultella sp. | reverse complement strand
TACGGCCGATACCATGCATCCAGCTGACGCCGGTAGCACGGATCTCGGTTTGATAATAGGCTGGCGAATAGGCCTGCAGACCGTTCTGCGCGCCGTTAATGCACATCCCGCTGATAAAAATCAGCACTGACAGCGCCGCCGATCCGAAATCCATCAACCCTTGGGACAACAGGCACAGGCAGCCGAGGAAATAGGTTGCCGCAATCACGGCTTTCGCCGAAGCGCGATCCATCAGCATACCGACAAGGATCCCGCCCAGCGGGCCGCCGAGCTGGAACAAGCCGGTCATCATCGCCGCCTGCTGCAGCGACAGCCCGCCGGAGCGGAGAATGGTTGGCAGCCAGCCGTTCAGCAGATATATCACGAACAGCCCCATAAAATAGGTCAGCCACAGCGCTATCGTGCCGCGGGCATAGCCATGCCGAAACAGCTGCGCCACTTTATTGCTGCGCGTGATGGGCGGCGCATTCAACTGAAAAACGGTTTCCGCCGTAAACTGGCCCCCAAGCCGGTTAAGCGCCCTGGCGATCTGCTCGCCCGGTAGCCGGCGCGCCACCATGTTCATCGCCGACTCCGGTAACATCACGATCATAAAGGGGAGCACCACGAGCGGCAGCACGCCGCCAAAAATCAGCGCCGAGTGCCAGCTGTAATGCGATAACAAACCGGCGGCGATAAAGCCGCCGAGGCCGGAACCCACGTTAAAACCGCTGTACATCAGGGTGATCATCACCCCTTTACGCCGCTCCGGCATATATTCCGCCACCAGCGTGACGCAGTTGGGCATCACCGCGCCAAGGCCAAGGCCAGTAAGAAAACGCATCAGCGCCAGCTGTGATGGGCTTTGCGCCACGGCGCCGGCCAGGCTGAACAACGCAAACAGCGCCACCGACCAGAGTAAAATGCGTTTTCGGCCGTAGCGGTCAGAAAGCGGGCCCGCCACCAGGGCGCCAATGGCGACGCCGAACATGGCCGCCCCAAGAATCGGCCCCATTTCAGCCCGGCTGATGCCCCAGTCCTCAATGAGCGCCGGGGCGACAAAGCCCATCACCGCGGCGTCATACCCATCCAGCATAATGATGATGAAACAGAGCAGCAGCACGTTCCATTGAAAGCGCGAGACCGGACGGGCATCTATCCACGCTTTCACATCGACAACGTTCATGTGATTCATAGGGTCACTTCCTTAAGCAGGCGGTACGAATGTTCTGGTTAGTGTTTTTTGAGTGGAACTTTCGTACTCAACTTAAGGCAGGTCACGCAGGCTGTCCGGTTCGAAAACCCGGCGTCAGATATGAGTTTTATTTATAATGTGAGGGATACGACAAAAACCAGCCAGCAAAAAACCCGCAGCCAACGGCGGCGGGTCAGGGCAAGAGCGGTGTTCAGTGCTTCGGAATAATTAAATCGCCGCGCAGCGGGCTGCCGCCCGGGTTGTCCGTTTTCTCGGTCAGCCAGTTGACGATCCGCGACGCCATCGCGTCCATGGAATATTCAATGGCCGGAATGGTGGGGATACCGGGCAGCTGTAACGATCCGGCGAGACTAAACACCATCACATTTTGCGGAACGGCGCGGTTAAACGCCTGCAGCTGCGGCACCACGCGCTGCGCCTGCTGCTCATCGCTCACCAGCAGCGCGTTAAAGTTCAGCGTCGTGGCGTTATTGACCAGCTCCTGGACCGCCACCGACGGCGAGGTGTTATCCAGAAACACCAGGTTGCGATTAAACGGCAAAAAGTTTTTTTCCAGCGCGTGCTTGTAGCCCAGCAGCACCTGATCGGCAAAGCCGCTGCTCTGCGGATGAATCAGCGCAATCTGCCGTCTGCCCTGGCTAATCAGATAGTGGCAGGCGGTTTCGGCAGCGAAGGCATGATCGAACTGAATGCTGTTGTCGCCCTCGCTGTCGAGGCAGTCCACCAGCACCACGTCCGGGCGGTTAATATTCAGGGGAAAACGCGCGCCGATGATCAGCACGTTATCGCACAACCCGCAGGTCAACTCCTCCAGCGAGCTCATCACGCCGTTGCTGGTGTTGGCGAAGCGCAGCAGCAGGTGCTTCTGGTGCTGGCTGAGCTGTTTTTCCAGGGCGTAGAGATAGCTGGTGGTTTGGTTGATGTTGTCCTGGGCGCAGATGACGCCGATACAGCCGGTGGACTGGCTGAGCAACGACTGGGCTATCATGTTTGGCCGGTAATTGAGCGCTTCCGCCGCCTGCAGCACCGCCTGACGACTGGCTTCCTTCACGCCACGTGAGCCGCTCAACACTCGCGACACCGTGGCTTTGGAAACCCCGGCAAGTCGTGAAACATCATTGATTGTCGACATCATTTTCCCCTGCGCGGGCGCCGCGTCCCGCCAAAATCCTGTAAACCTGAATCGCTTCAATTGTGACCAGCGCAGTATATCCATTTCACCATTTGTTTGGAAACCGATTTTCCATTTCAGCGCAAAACATCGCCAAATCGACAGAATAATGTGAGCGAAATCCAATAAATCCGCCCCATAAGCAGGAGATCTTGACCACTATCACAGTTCTGCTTTTTATGAATGGAAACCGGTTTCCGTCTGATATCAAATCATCCACGCAATAACTTTTTACATTTTGAGGATGGTCGTCGATGTACAAGATTATGCTGTGCTGCTCTGCCGGGATGTCCACCAGTCTGCTGGTCAGAAAGATGGTGGAGGCGGCGAATGAACGTGACCTGCCGGTGCAGATTGATGCCTATGG
>NZ_JBCNNS010000028.1:0-43982 GCF_039594335.1 Raoultella sp. | reverse complement strand
GTTCGTCGCCCTGCGGATAGCCCTGCAGCGAGTCGACAATCGCGTAAGCCAGCCCTTCAAACACTGCCCGCTGCAGCTCCGCGCGGGTGGTGTGCTGGCTGATACCGAAATAACCGGCCCGCGCATCGGGGCTGAAAAACGGCGCGCGTTCGCCGTTCAGATAGGGTTGCCAGAAGACGCCGCCGCTGCCCGGCTCGACATCGGCAATAGACTGCTCCAGTAGCTGGAGGTCCGCCGTCAGGGAAATCTGCTGTTGCAACCAGTCAATATTCGGCGTGCCGGCCTGCATCGGGAAGAGATTGATAAAGCTCCCCGATTCGGTGTGGGTCACGTAGCGCGTTCCCTCATTCACCGCCTGGCGACCGTGGCAAACAATCCCGGTACAGCAGGTGGTGCCGAGAATGGTGTAAATATCGCCATCGTCGATCGCGCCGCAGCCCAACGCGGCGCTGCATACGTCGAGCGCCCCTGCGGCCACCGGCGTGGCGACGGGGAGTCCGGTCAGGGCGGCGATCTCATCTCGCAGCGTGCCTGCCGGCGCATCGGGGGCCAGAAGCGACGGGAACAGGTGCTGCAGATCGGCCAGCCCCATTTCGTTAAGTACCACTTCCGATAGCTCGCCGCTGTGCTGATTAAGTAGCGAGGTACTGGCATCGGTAAAATCCAGCGCCGCCACCCCGGTTAAACGAAAACGCACCCAGTCTTTGGCGAAAAACAGATAGTGAGCCTGCGCCAGGCGCTCCGGTTGATAATGCCGGAGCCAGCACAGCTGCATGCTGGTGTTGCACGGTTGCAGGTGAGTACCGGTATCGTCAAAGAAACGGCGGTCAAAGCCGGGGCGACGTAACAGCTCGCTCATCAGCTCGCGGCTGCGGGTGTCACTCCACAGGATCCCCGGGCCAACCGGTTCGCCCTCGGCATCGCTCAGCCAGACGCCTTCGCCCTGCCCGGCAAGGCCGATCGCCCGCAGACGTCCGTTCTTCAGTTCCGGCTGCCGGGCAATCTGTTGCAAAATGGCTATCACCGACTGCCACAGCTGCGCCATATCCTGCTCGGCATAACCGTTCGCCGACAGGCGCGGCCCGGTATTCTCCGCCGCGCTGGCTCGTGCCTGAAAATGTTCATCAAACAGCACCGCTTTCACGCGCGAGGTGCCGATATCGATTCCGAGATAAAAATCCATGCCTGACCCGTTAATGGAGAGAAATTTAGTCGCGCTCGTAGCGGCGACGCATCAGCTCGCACTCGAACAGAAACTCCAGTCCTTCCAGCTGGCGACGGGCCTCGTGAATATCTTTGCCCCAGCAGGTCAGACCGTGACCGCGCAGCAGGAAGCCGTAGCGCAGCGGGTTGGTCTGGGCATAATCTTCAATGCGCGCCGCCAGAGCATCGATATCCTGGTCGTTATCGAATATCGCTACCGGTACGGTATCGAGATGGCTGTGCTGGCCGCTCAGGGTTTTCTGCATTTCATAACCCTGCAGCGCCAGGGTGGCGCTTTTTTCAATCCGCGACAGCACGGTGGCGTTGACGGTATGCACATGCAGAACAACATTCGCTTCCGGAAACAGGCGATACACCAGCGTATGCAGGCCGGTTTCAGCGGAGGGTTTACGCCCGGAAGGCGCTTTGTTACTGGCGATTTCCACCTGGAGGAAATCCTCCGTCGTCAGGCTGCCTTTATCGCGCCCCGACTCGCTGAGCCAGCACCAGGTCGCGTCCTGACGCACCGACATATTGCCACCGGTGGCCGGCGCCCAGCCTTTTGCGCCGATCCAATGACAGGTGGTGACCAGTTGCGCGAGTCTTTCTTGCCACATAGCAGTTCCTTAGTTTAGCGATATTAATTTGAGAACCTTTACGGGCAGGCATGAATGTGGCAGGCAGTCTGGACACAGACAACGGGAACACCCCGAACGTACACGGAGTACGTGAGGAGTATTCGCTACGCCCACCTTCGGGTCGCCATGAAAGGCGTTCAAAACTCGACGAGTTTTGTGTGAGGCCCCCAGGTCCAAAATGGCCAATAAAATTGCCCGACAAAAGGTTCTTTAGCCGTCTAAATGGCTATTTATCCGATACTAACACCGCCAGCTTAAGTGAACAATATTTCAGGAAAGGCTTACATTGATAATGGTTATATCAGAAACGCATATGAAATTACTGTTTTTAACAATAATATAACCAAGCGCTTTCATGTAGCCCCTATTACCGGCTACCGGCGCTCAAAAAGACGGGGGATCGTTCTGCAAGAAAGTCGGGGGAAACGCGCATGATTTGCCGATTCTGATCTACCTCGCACAATCAGTATTGCCTCGATAACAGGCAGACCCCCCCCCAGCGCCGCCATACAGTGCCTGATTGTTGCCAAAGTGCATTTATCAGGAATTGCCCGCTGGCGGCTAACGCCCCAGAGGGCCGACAAGATCTGGCAATAATATTGAACTCGCAGGCAGTCAGGACCACGCCCCCGCAGGTCGCGTAAGGCGCCAGCCGCCAGAAATGCGCGTACCCAAGATCAATCTCAGCGCCAGCCTGTTTTACACCATGAACCTCTGCCCCATCGCAGTGCAAAACTTTGCACTATGCACACCCCTATGACAAACACAGGCTGATAAACGAATTTTTATGTGCACAGTGCCCACCATATTGTGTTACCCCTGCCCCCTTTTTTTTGGCACACCTCTTGCTATCCCTTTGGCATCGCCATTCGGACAACCACTCAGAGGTTCCACCATGTCAAACAGCAATGATTTTCCACTCGTCGAAGCGCCCGCCTCCGGACGTAAAGGCGTATTGTCGATCTCCATGGTTCTGTTCAGTTTTACTTTTTTTACCGGCACGATGTTCGCAGGCGGCAAGCTTGGCGTCTCTTTTTCCATCGTCAATCTGCTGTGGATTGCGGTGATCGGTAACTTTTTACTGGCCCTCTACGCTGCCTCGCTCGGCTGGATTGCCGCACGCAGCGGACTGAATACCGTACTGATGGGGCGTTTTTGTTTCGGGGAAATCGGCAGCAAGCTTGCCGACTTTATTCTCGGCTTCGCCGAATTGGGCTGGTACGCCTGGGGCACCGCAACGGTCGCCATCTCGCTGGTCAAAATCCTCGCCCTTCCTGAGGCGATGACCATCCCGCTGATGATTCTGTTCGGGATCCTGTTCTGCGTCACCGCGCTGGTGGGCTATAAGGGGCTGGATGCGCTGTCGCGTGTGTCGGTGCCGCTGATGTTTATTCTGCTGGTGGTTTCGATGTACCTTGCCGCCCATCACGCCGGCGGCTGGCAAGCGATGACCAAAATCGAACCGGGCGAAACCATGACCTGGTCGGCGGCAATCACCATGGTATTTGGCACCTTCGCCAGCGGCGCGACCCAGGCGACAAACTGGACGCGGCTGGCCAACTCCAGCCGCACCGCTATCGTCGCCAGCATGAGCAGCTTCCTTGTCGGCAATGGGCTGATGATCGTTGCCGGCGCCTGGTGCGCCATCGTTTATCAGCAGGCCGATATCGTGGAAGTGTTGATTTTACAGGGGCTGTCTGTCGCTGCAGTGGTAATGCTGTGCCTCAACCTGCTGACGATCCAAGGGCCGACGATCTATAACGTCTCGGCCGCCGCCTGCCATCTGCTGCGCAGCGAGCGCCGCCGTACCCTGACCGTGGTCGCCGCCGGTGTCGGCATTGTGCTGGCCATTGGCGGGATGTATGAAATGTTGATTCCTTTCCTGGTCCTGCTGGGCAGCATCATTCCGCCCATCGGCGGCGTTATCCTCGCCGATTACTGGTTTTATCGCGGTGGCCGCTATCCGCTGCTACATACCGCCCGCTTACCGCGTTTTAACTGGCTGGGGCTTAGCGCCTACGCCGTAGGCGCGGTGGTAGCTTACCTGTCGCCGTGGATCGCCCCGCTGGTAGGCATTACCGTTTCCGCGCTGGTCTATATCGCGCTGAGCCGTCTGAGCAAACGCCAGCCCGCCGCTGATTCGGTCGCGGAGCAGTAGTCATGAGCCTGACGGTCAGCGAAATCCTCGCCCTTGACGGGCTCTCCGCCCTGCGCCTGCGCGCGGGCAAACAGGGGCTGCAGCTGGCGGTGCGCTGGTACTACGTGGCGGAAAATGAAAATATCGCCGAATGGATCATGGGCGGGGAACTGGTGTTTATCACTGGGATCAACCATCCCCGCAATGAAGACAACCTGATCCATTTACTGATGGAAGGCAAGCAGCGCGGGATCGCCGGAATGGTGATCCTCACCGGCGACGCCTATATTCAGGCGATCCCGCCGCGCCTGATCGCACTGGCCGATGAACTGGGTATTCCGCTGATCGAACAACCCTATCTGCTAAAGATGGTGATAGTGACCGAACGCATCGGTACCGCACTGGTGCGCAGCGAGAATGCCCTGCAATCGCAGCGCGATATTCTGCTACAGCTGTTAACCGGCGACTATCCCGACCTGCAAATTCTGCATCAACGCGCGCTCCATCAGCAGCTGGATTTTACCCGCTCGCTGCGAGTGGCAGCGCTGCGCCTGGAAGGGATCCCGCGCCTGTTTCGCCAGCTTCCGCCAGAGCAGGCTGAAGCCTGGCTCCAGCAGGCCCGCCGCACCGTGCGCCAGCGCCTGCAGCAGCAGCTCAATCAGCAGGGCAACCCCTTTCCGCTGGTCGAGCGCAGCAATATGTTTCTCTTCCTGCTCCCGGATGAAGAAGGCGAGTTTTATCAGCAGAAAAAGTGGCTCCAGGCGTGGCTGCTGGCGTTGGCGGAAGGCGACGATGGGCTTTCGCTGCTGTGCGGCCTTTCAGCGCCGGTGCAGCAGTTACAGGGGTATCAGCGCGCGCTGTCGCAGGCGCGTCAGGCGCTGGACCTCAGCGATAACCTGCGACCGGCCCAACGCATCAGCGACTACCAGCAGTTGGGTTTTATCAAGCTGCTCTCCGCCGTCAGCGACCCTACCCTGCTGAGCGATTTTATGCACGACACCCTCGGCTGCCTGATCGAACCGGATCGCAAAAGTCCGTGGCTGCTGATGGAGACGCTGGAAACGCTTCTTCAGGAGAGCGGTAACGTGGTCAGGGCCGCCGAGCGGCTGGGTATTCACCGCAACACGCTGCATCAACGTATCCAGCGCATTGAAAAGTTGACCCGCTACCCGGTCAGCCATCCGCAATTTCATCTCAACGCCTCGGTCGCCTTAGCTATCTGGCGTATGTCGCAAAACCATTTACGGGAACAACCATGAAAATTTTCAACGCGCGCCTGCGCCATCAAGAAGCGCTCTATACCCTTGAGTTACGTGACGGCCTGATTAAAAGCATCACCCCACAGTCCGCCTTGCAGGCGGCCGACGCCAGCGATATCGACGCCCGGCAAAAGCTGGTGATCCCGCCGTTCGTCGAACCGCATATCCACCTGGATGCCACCCTGACAGCGGGCGAGCCGGCGTGGAATATGAGCGGTACCCTGTTCGAGGGCATCGCCCGCTGGAGCCAGCGTAAAGAGAGCGTTACGGTTGAAGATACGCGCCAGCGGGCGCTAAAAACTATCGGCATGCTGCGCGATAATGGCGTACAGCACGTACGCACCCATATTGATGTCACCGACCCCTCCCTGACGGCGCTTGAAGCGATGCTGATGGTGAAAAAAGAGGCGGCCCACCTTATCGACCTGCAAATTGTCGCTTTTCCGCAGGAGGGTATTGAGTCCTTCCCCTGCGGGCGCGAGCTGATGACCCGCGCCATTGAAATGGGCGCCGACGTGGTGGGCGGTATTCCTCACTACGAAAACACCCGCGATAAGGGCGTCAGCTCGCTGGTTTTTCTGATGGATCTGGCCCAGCGCCACGGCTGCCTGGTGGACGTGCACTGCGATGAAACCGATGATCCGCAGTCGCGCTTTCTGGAAGTGCTGGCGGAAGAGGCCCGGGTGCGCGGTATGGGCGCGCAGGTCACCGCCAGCCATACCTGCGCGATGGGCTCCTACGATAACGCCTACTGTTCAAAGCTGTTCCGCCTGCTTAAAGCCTCAGGCATCAACTTTATCTCCTGCCCGACCGAAAGCATTCACCTGCAGGGGCGCTTCGACAGTTGGCCGAAACGCCGCGGCCTGACGCGGGTGGCGGAGCTAGACCGCGCCGGAATCAACATCTGCTTTGCCCAGGACTCCATTCAGGACCCGTGGTACCCGTTGGGTAACGGCAATATCATGCGTATCCTCGACGCCGGGTTGCACATTTGCCATATGCTGGGATATGAAGATTTGCAGCGCTGCCTCGACCTCATCACCGACAACAGCGCCCGCACACTGTGCCTCGGCGACAACTACGGTATTGCCGAAGGTCGCCCGGCAAACCTGCTGATTCTCGATGCACAAAACGACTATGACGCGGTGCGCCGTCAGGCCAAAGTACTGACCTCAATTCGTCACGGCAACGTCATTTTGCAGCGCCAGCCGGAGCAGATTCACTATCCGGCATAGACATCACGTTGATGCGGTATGCACCCGCGTCAATCTGCTGCCCGCACAGGGAGTTATGTAAGTACCTTCTTACTTACTGCATTTTTGTACCGGTCATAGGCTCATGCCGACCTTCTTGTCAGGGGGCGGCTGGCGCCTTATCTGACCGGCAAAAACCTTGAGTCTGAAGGTTGCGTATCGCCTACAGCGCAGCACCGTCGGGCCATACCGAAAGTTGCACTCTGCCGCTCATCCGACGCGAAGCTGTGGCGACCGCTTCGCGTTTTGACTCAGGCCTTTTCTGGCGCAAACGCCCCGGCGGCTACCTGCTCCGGGGTCACCACGCCGCTATCCAGTACCCAGCCGCTAATTAACGCTGCGGGGGTGACGTCAAATGCCGGATTGTAAACGGCGGCCTCTTTCGGCGCCCACTGCACCGCGCCAAAGCTGCCAGCGACGCCGGTCACTTCTACTGCCGCTCTCTGCTCAATCGGAATCGCTTCGCCGTTTGGACAGTGGCGATCAAGGGTCGTTTGCGGTGCCGCCACGTAGAACGGAATTCCGTGATACTTCGCCAGTACCGCCAGCGAGTAAGTGCCGATCTTATTCGCCACATCGCCGTTAGCCGCGATACGGTCAGCCCCAACCCATACGGCATCAACCTGTCCTTTGGCCATCAGGCTGGCAGCCATCGAATCGGTAATCAGCCGATAAGGCACTCCCAGTTCGCCCAACTCCCAGGCAGTCAGTCGCCCGCCCTGCAGCAGCGGACGCGTCTCGTCGACCCAGACGTTTTCCACCCGCCCGCGCTGATGGGCCAGCGCAATGACCCCCAGCGCCGTCCCCACGCCCGCCGTCGCCAGCCCGCCGGTATTACAATGAGTCAGCAGGCGGCTGCCCGGCGTCACCAGCGCGCTGCCCGCCTCGGCGATACTGGCGCACAGCTGTTTATCTTCTTCGATCAGGCGCAGCGCTTCCTCTTCCAACGCCTGGGAATAGTTCTCTTCCGCCAGCGCCAGCTTCATGCGATCGAGATTGTTCATCAGGTTTACCGCCGTCGGGCGCGCGGCCCGCAGCGTTTCCAGCGACTGGAGCAGTTCATCCTGGCTGAGGCCGCGCCGGGCCAGCAGCGCGAGCAGCAGACTGGCCGACAGGCCGATTAACGGCGCGCCGCGCACCCGCAGCGCGTGAATATGGTCCACCAGCAACGAAACGTTATCCGCCGCCAGCCAGCGTTTTTCCTGCGGCAATGCCTGCTGATCAAGAATAAAAAGCTGATTTTCGCTTACTCGCAGGCTGGTGGTCTGTAGTGTCTGCATATCGTTAAATCCCTGTTGCGTTGTTGTATTACATTGTGTCAGGATGAAATCCAGAAGTATAGACGTCTGAACGGCTTAATCAGAACTTTCGAGGATCGAGGCAATGTCGCAATACCATACCTTCACCCCCGGCGATGCCGTGGCATACGCACAACAATTTGGCGGCATCGATGACCCGTCGGAGCTGGTGTCCGCGCAGGAAGTGGGGGACGGTAACCTCAACCTGGTCTTTAAGATTTATGATACTCACGGCGTGAGCCGCGTGGTCGTGAAGCAGGCCCTGCCCTACGTTCGCTGCGTAGGTGAATCCTGGCCGCTGACCCTTGACCGCGCCCGCCTCGAAGCGCAAACCCTGGTGGCGCACTACCAGCACGCCCCGCAGCACACGGTGAAAATCCATCACTTCGACCCTGAACTGGCGGTGATGGTGATGGAAGATCTCTCCGATCACCGTATCTGGCGCGGCGAGCTGATTAACAACGTTGACTATCCGCAGGCCGCTAGTCAACTGGGGGAATACCTGGCCCAGGCGCTGTTTCATACCAGTGATTTCTACCTCCATCCACACGAGAAAAAGGCGCAGGTCGCCCGGTTTATCAATCCGGAGATGTGCGAAATCACCGAAGACCTGTTTTTCAACGACCCGTACCAGGTTCACGAACGCAATAACTACCCGGCCGAACTGGAAGCTGAAGTGGCCGCCCTGCGTGACGACGCTTCGCTCAGGCTGGCGGTCGCCTCGCTGAAACATCGCTTCTTCTCGCACGCTGAAGCGCTGCTGCACGGCGATATTCATAGCGGCTCCATTTTTGTCGCCGAGGGCAGTTTTAAAGCCATCGACGCGGAATTCGGCTATTTCGGCCCGATAGGTTTTGATATCGGTACCGCTATCGGCAACCTGCTGCTGAACTACTGCGGCCTGCCGGGACATCTGGGCATTCGCGATGCGGCTGCGGCTCGCGAACGGCGACTGCGCGATATTCAGACGCTGTGGAATACTTTTGCCGAACGCTTCCAGTCTCTGGCTGCGGAGAAAACGCGCGATGCAGCGCTGGCCTATCCCGGATATGCCTCCACGTTCCTGAAAAAAGTGTGGAACGATGCGATTGGCTTCTGCGGCACCGAACTGATTCGCCGTAGCGTCGGCCTGTCCCACGTCGCCGATATAGAGACAATTCAGGATGAGGCCATGCGCCACGAGTGCCTGCGCCACACCATCACCCTGGGTAAAGCACTGATTGTGATTGCTGACCGTATTGATAGTGTCGACGAGCTGATCGCGCGAATCCGTCAATACGGTTGAACTCCCAGCCCAACCGTTCCCGGATCGTGCTGCGCTTCGCCGGGCTACCGGTTACAGCCGTCTGCGCTCCGGTTGCCCGGGTAAGGCGTTTACGCCGTAATCCGAGAAAAGAACACGTAGCCCGGGCAAGACGCGTTAGCGTCGCGGCCCGGGAAGGCAACCCCCTACCCCAGATACTCAATCACCGACAGCCCGCCGTTGTAATCCGTGCTGTAGATAATTCCCTGCGCATCGACAAAGACATCACATGACTGAATCACCTGCGGGCGACCTGGACGGGTATCCATCATTTTTGCTGGCGCGGCGGGCACCAGCGCCCCGGTCTCCAGCGGCCGATAAGGGTTGGAAATATCGTAAGCGCGAACGCCCGCGTTCTGGTAAGTGGCGAAAATCAGCGTTGAGCTGATAAAGCTGCCGGGGCGATTCTCATGCAGATTATGCGGACCAAAGTGCGCCCCTTTCGCCACGTAGTCAGCTTCATCCGGCTGCGGGAAAGTAGAGATGCTCACCGGGTTCGTCGGTTCGCGGATATCAAACAGCCAGATCAGCTTCTCGCCATCCTGCTGGTTATCGAGCACCGCTTCATCCAGCACCACCAGCAGATCGCGATCCGGCAACGGCAGCGCCGTATGGGTTCCACCGCCAAACGGTGGACTCCAGTTGCGATGACTGATCAGCTTCGGCTGAGTTCTGTCTTTCACGTCGAGCAGCGTCAGACCTCCGTCGCGCCAGCTGCCATAAGCCGTGTCCCCAGCAATAATGGCGTGATGCAACGCATAGCGCTTGCCCTGCGGCCAGTTCGCCGTCTCCCCCGCCGCCTGGTTCATCCCTGGCAACCACCAGCGCCCGGCCACTTCCGGTTTGCGCGGATCCGCCAGATCGATAGTCAGGAAGATATAATCGCTAAAACCGTCGATCAGCGCGGAAACGTAAGCCCAACGACCGCCAACGTACCAGATTCGATGAATGCCGATACCGCTGAGCGATAAAAACCCAATCTCGCGCGGATGCTCCGGACGCGAAATATCGAACACGCGCAGCCCGGCGCTCCAGCCGCGATCCTGCACATCGCTCACCGTCTCTCCCACCGAGCGGGTGTAATACACCTTCTCATCGGCAAAGCGGGTGTCGGCAAACAGATCGCGGGCATTAATGACCAGCAGGAGATCATCATGCGCCTGCAAATGCACGTTCCAGGTCCCCGGCGGCGCGGCAATGTAGTTGACCGTTTTCGGACTCGACGGATCGCGCACGTCCACCACCGAAAACCCCTGCGACACCATATGGCCGATGTAGGCAAAGCCACGGTGTACCATGAGCTGGACGCCGTCCGGGCGTCCTCCCTGATCGCTATGCCCAATCAGCCGCATATTGCGACTGTAGTCGGGACGCGGTAATTCAGTCACCTTAAGCTCCTTTTGTCGGATGGCGGCTGCGCCTTATCTGATCTGCCAGATCACAGGTCCGTTATGCGCAGCGCCAACGGGCGTTACTTGTTTTTAGCTTCCAGCGTGGCGAACCACGGGGCGATAAAGTCCTCCGTCTGGCCCCAACCCGGAATGATTTTACCCAGCGAAGCGACGTTAACCGCTCCCGGCTGCGCCACAAGCAGCGCCTGCGGAATGGTCGCCGCTTTGAAGTCATAGGTTGCCGGAGTCGGTTCACCGGCGATCTTATTGGCGATCAGGCGTACGTTGGTGGCGCCGATGAGCTTCGGATCCACCGCCACGCTCACCTTCCACGGGCTGCCGGACTCACGCATCAGCTGCAGGTCCTGGTTAGAAATATCAATGCTGTACAGTTTGATCTCGGTGCGGCCATTCTCTTTCAGTGCTTTATAAGCGCCCTGACTGAACGCATCCCAGGTCCCCCAGATGGCATCAATTTTACCTTTGGGATATTTAGCTAATATCGCGCCGACTTTGTTGGCTGTATCGCCCTGTACATCGGAAGAGACCGCGCCAATCGACTCCAGCTCTTTAATCCCCGGGTTTTGCTTAAGCAGCTTCTGGTAAGCGGCCTGGCGGCGTTCCATCGGCGGGAAGCCGGCGACCCACAGTTTGACGATATTGGCTTTGCCATTGAAGTCTTTCACCAGTTGGCCAAAGGAGAGATTGGTCAGCGAAGCGTCATCCTGCTGGGTGACGGTGACGCCCGGGATCTCGCCGTTGACCGCCGTATCGAACACGGCAACTTTGATCCCGGCATCCACCGCTTTTTTCACCAGCGCGGTGGAGTACGGATCGCGTCCCTGAGAGAGGATAATGCCGTCGTATTTCTCGCTAATTGCCTGGTTAACGAAATCCTGGAATTTGGCGTCATCGCCGTTGCTCAGGAAGGTGCTGATTTTAAAACCGAGCTTTTTCCCCTCCTGGATAGCCCCGGAGACAAACTGAGTGGTGTTATCGTCGGATCCAAGATTACGGATCACCGCGATACGAATCGGGCCGCTATGTTCGGCAATTGCCGCCGGGAGCGGCGTCGGGGTTTCAGCAAAGGCCGCCGCAGAGTTGAACAACCCCAAGGCGATCAGTGAAAGCATTATCTTTTTCATGGTGTTTACCCTGTAAAATTTTATGTGCGGCGCTGAAAGTAAGTCAGTGCAAGCGCGCCAGCCAGCACCAGCCCTTTAATAATGTCCATTGCGTAGTACGGCACCGACAGCATCACCAGACCGTTGGAGAGCACGCCAAGAATCACCGCTCCCACCAGCGTGCCCATCGCGTTCGGTTTGCCTGAGCCCGCCAGTGAAAAGCCAATCCACGCCGCCGCCACCGCATCCATCAGGTAGCCGCCACCGGCATTAACCTGCGAGGAACCGATGCGCGATGCCAGTAAAATGCCGCCCAGACCGGCCAACAGCGAAGAGATAACATAGACCGCCACTTTATAGCGGGTGATGCGCAACCCGGAGAGCCGCGCGGCCTCTGGGTTTCCACCGATGGCATACATTCTGCGCCCGTGTGTGGTGAACGAGAGCGCCAGTTGTGCAACCACGGTCACCACCAACATCACGATCACTATCGTGGGTACCTGACCCAGCGAACCGAACACGGCCGGAATCACGCCCTCCGCCATGTCGCCACTCGGCAATACCATGTTCTCGGTAATCGAACCGCCATAGCTGTAGGTCATTGCCACGCCCTGAATCACAAACAAGCTGGCGAGGGTGGCCAGCATGTCGGGAATGCGCAGTACCACAATCAAAAACGCGTTGAACAACCCCACCAGCGTACAGAGCGCCAGGGTGACCAGGATCGCCTCGGTGGTGCCAAAGCCATGCCAGACAAACAGCGAGATCACCAGCGCGTTTGCCAGCGAGGCCGTTGACCCCACCGACAGGTCAAAGCCGCCAATGGTCAACGAAACAGAGACGCCAATCGCAATCACCGTCACGATGGCGATGGAACGCAAAATGTTGATGATGTTGAACGGGTCGAGGAAGTTGTCCGAGGCGAGGCCAAAAACGGCAATCAGCAGCACCACGGTGAGCAACATGCCCCATTTATAAAGAAAATCAAAAAATCGCTGACGACCCGATGCCGTCGCGTTAACTGTCAGGGCCTTGCTCACGCTACTGCTCCTCCGGTGGAGTAATAAAGAAGTGTCTCTTCCCGGGCCTCAGCGCCCGGAATTTCTGCGACGATACGCCCGTCCCACAACACGCAAATGCGGTCGCACAATCCCACCAGCTCAGAGAACTCGCCGGAGGCATAGATAATCCCTTTCCCGTCTCGCGCCAGCCCGTCGATCAGGGTGAACAGGTCGGTTTTTGCTTTCACATCGACGCCCTTGGTCGGCTCGTCGAAGATCAAGACGTTGGCGTTGCCGCGCAGCCATTTGCCGATCGCCACTTTCTGCTGGTTACCGCCGGAAAGCCGACGCAGGGTCTGGCCCGGGCCGGTACTCCGAATCCCGAGCCGGGCGATCACCTCTTCCGCCCAGCGCCATGCCTGGCGATGGCCGAACAGGCTCCAGCGCGAAAAGCTGTTATCAGCGCTGACCGCCAGGTTCATGCCGATCGGTTCTTCAATAAAAATGCCCTCTTTGCGCCGCTCTTCCGGCACCAGCGCCAGCCCGCGCATCACGGAATCTGCCGGGTCGCGAGGCCGCCACGGCTGACTGTTCAGCTCACCGCGAGTCAGACGACTTTTGCTGGCGCCAAACAGCGCCTTGCACAGTTCGGTTTTTCCCGCCCCGGCCAGGCCGGCGATCCCCAGAATTTCACCTTTGCGCAGACGCAGCGAAATATCCTGCAGCAACCCCTCATCGTGCAGACCGTCAACCTGTAACAGAATCTCTTCGCCGTGCGGGGGACGTTTCGGCGGGAAGATATCGCTCAGCTCGTGGCCGAGCATCTTCTCTACGATCTGCTCGCCGCTCAGCTCGTTCATCGGACTGCTTTCAATCAGCTTTCCGTCGCGCAATACCGTCAGGGTGTCGCAGATGGCTTTCAGCTCATGAATGCGGTGGGAGATAAACACCACGCCGATCCCCTGCTGCTGCAAGCGGCGAACCACCGTAAACAGACGCTCGCTTTCATGCTGATCCAGCGGCGCGGTAGGTTCATCCAGAATCAAAAACCGGCAATGGTGCGACAGCGCGCGGGCCAGCAGAATTTGCTGCTTCTCCGCCAGGGTGCAGCTCTCGATGGGGCGACGCACATCGAGCGTAATATCCAACTGGGCCAGCGCCTCGCGCGCCTGCTCACGCACGGCGCGCCAGCTAAAGCCCAGCCCCGGCTCCGCCAGTCGATCCAGCATAATGTTTTCCGCAATGGTCAGGCCGGGCACCAGCGCCACATCGACCTCCTGTTGCACCAGATGAATACCCAGTTGTTTCGCATCTCGTGGCGAGCGAATGCTCACCGTCTGGTTATTGATGACGATCTCGCCCTCATAATGGGCGTGCGTTCCGCACAGCACCGCCATCAGTGTCGATTTCCCCGCGCCATTAGCACCGGTCAGCGCGTGTACCGAACCTCCCCGCAGGGTAAACGCAACACTGCTCAGCGCCCTGAAACCGGAAAAGGCCAGATTAATGTTATTCATCTCGAGACGATTCACTGTCATCCGTCGGGACCTTCACGATTAATATTCTGATTTAACGAATTTTTCATAGCCGACCTTGACTGACAACTGCGTAAAAGGCATAAGATAAAACGAAATAATATTAGCCATCCGGATGTCCAGACATAACATCAGGTTAGCGAAACAAAATAAAGGACAGCGTTCATGAGCAACAGCGATATCCGCGTGGTACCCGGCCCGGCAAACTATTTTTCCCATGATGGCAGCCTTGCCCACCTACACGATTTTTACAGCGACGAGCAGCTTTCGCGCGCTATCTGGATCTACGGCGAGCGCGCCATCGCCGGTGCGCAGCCCTTTCTGCCGCAGGCGTTTCACGCCGTCGGCGCCAAAAAAGTGCTGTTTAGCGGGCACTGCAGCGAAAGCGACGTCGCGGAACTGGTCGAGGAAGCCGGAGATGACCGCGCCGTGGTGATCGGCGTCGGCGGTGGCGCGCTGCTGGATACCGCCAAGGCCGTGGCCCGGCGGTTAAGCCTGCCGGTGGTAGCCATCCCGACAATCGCCGCCACCTGCGCCGCATGGACCCCGCTATCGGTGTGGTACAACGACGCCGGGCAGGCGCTGCATTTTGAAATCTTCGATGACGCCAACTTCCTGGTACTGGTGGAGCCGCAAATCATTCTCAACGCCCCGGCGGAATATCTGCTGGCGGGAATCGGCGATACGCTGGCGAAATGGTATGAAGCGGTGGTGCTGGCGCCGAAACCGGAAACGCTGCCGTTGACCGTGCGACTGGGGATTAACGGTGCGCTGGCCATTCGCGACGTTCTGCTGCAAAGCAGCGAAACCGCGCTGGCGGATCAGCAGCGCGGCGAACTGTCGCAGGCGTTCCGCGATGTGACGGACGCCATTATCGCCGGCGGCGGGATGGTCGGCGGCTTAGGTGAGCGTTATACCCGCGTCGCCGCCGCGCATGCGGTGCATAACGGCCTGACGATCCTGCCGCAGACCGATAAATTCCTTCATGGCACCAAGGTTGCCTACGGCATTCTGGTGCAAAGCGCCCTGCTGGGTCAGGACGACGAACTGGCGCAGTTGATCGACGCCTGGCAGCGTTTCAACCTGCCTACCACCCTGGCGGAACTCGACGTGGATATCCATAACCGGGACGAACTGGATCGGGTCATTGCCCATACCCTGCGCCCGGTAGAATCGATCCACTTCCTGCCGGTGGAGCTGACGCCGCAGAGCCTGGCCGCCGCCTTTGAGAAAGTGGAAAACTTCCGCAGACAGGTGCATTGACGGACGGGAATCCCGCTCTATACCTAATGATGCATCTCCCACACAGTACGAGGTCATCATGCAGATCGAGTTAACGGGTAAAAAAGCGTTGGTTACCGGGGCCAGTCGCGGAATTGGTCGCGCAATTGCACTGTCGCTGGCACAGGCAGGCGCCGACGTGGTTATCACTTATGAAAAATCCGCCGATAAAGCGCAGGCGCTTGTCGACGAGATCGTGGCTCTCGGTCGCCGTGGCGCGGCGATTCAGGCCGACAGCGCGAACGCCCAGGCGATTCAGTAGGCCGTCACGCGCACGGTAGAGTCCCTCGGCGGACTGGATATTCTGGTGAATAACGCCGGGATCGCCCGCGGCGGCCCGCTGGAATCGCTGTCTCTGGAAGATATCGATGCGCTGATCAACGTGAATATCCGTGGCGTGGTGATTGCTATCCAGGCGGCACTGCCGCATCTGCCTGCAGGAGGGCGCATTATTAATATTGGCAGTTGCCTTGCCAACCGCGTGGCCTCACCGGGCATCGCGGTCTACGCCATGACCAAATCTGCGCTCAACTCGCTGACCCGCGGCCTGGCCCGCGATCTCGGGCCGCGCGGCATTACCGTGAACCTGGTGCACCCGGGACCGACCGATAGCGATATGAACCCGGCGAATGGTGAGCAGGCCGACGCGCAACGCCAGCTTATTGCCGTGGGACATTACGGTCAGCCGGATGATGTCGCTGCTGCGGTGACCTTTCTGGCCAGCCCGGCAGCCGGACAAATCTCCGGCACCGGTGTGGATGTTGATGGAGGACTTAACGCCTGAAGGAAGGACTTAACAGCACTTCGCGCCGCCTTTTCCGCCGTAGCGCGCATCCTGTCGCTCGCGAAAGAACTCTTCATAGGTCATCGGCGTTTGCTCAGGATGCGTCTGGCGAATATGCTCGACATAATTATCGTAATCAGGCACACCAATCATCATTTTCGCCGCCTGACCCAAATATTTCCCGGCTTTCGAAAGGGTATCAAACATATTGCTCTCTCATGACTCCCCCTTTCCGCAGGTGGAAAGGGGGTCAGGTTTAATGTGCACGCTTCGCCTGCGCCGCCATCGGCTCTGCGGCGGCAGGTAACGCTTGATAAGGCGTCTCTTTCGCCGTCGGTTTGTCCTCTTTCAACGCCGCCAGCGCGGTTTTGATGGAGAAGAACGCCAGTACCACCACGACCACCATAAAGAAGATGGTTAATCCCGCATCCAGGCGGTTGTTAAAGACCAACTGCGCCAGCTGAGATTCGGTGTACTGAGGCGGAATCGTGCCGCTGTCGATCATCGCCTGGAACTTATTGGCAATCGCCAGGAAGCCGACTTTGGTGTCCGGGCTGAACGATTTCTGCCAACCAGCGGTCAGGGTGCAAATCAACAGCCAGGCCGTCGGCAGTAGCGCTACCCAGGCATAGCGTTCGCGCTTCATTTTAAACAGTACCACCGCACACAGCATCAATGCCATCCCCGCCAGCATCTGGTTAGCGATACCAAACAGCGGCCATAGCGTGTTAATGCCGCCGAGCGGGTCAACAACACCTTGATGCAGGAAGTATCCCCACGCCAGCACGCAAAGCCCGGTGGCCAGCAGGTTGGCCGGCAGCGAGTTGGTTTTCTTCAGACCCGGACTGAGCACGCCCAGTAAATCCTGCAGCATAAAGCGCGCTGCGCGGGTACCCGCATCAACCGCCGTCAGGATGAACAGCGCCTCAAACAGAATGGCGAAGTGATACCAGAAGGCAACGTCCATCAAACCGCCCAGCGAACCATGCAGGATGTAGGCCATCCCCACCGCCAGCGTCGGCGCGCCGCCGGCCCGCGAAATAATCGACTGCTCGCCCACTTCGCTGGCTATCTGACGCAGCGTGTCCGGCGTAATGCTAAAGCCCCAGCTGCTGACCACCTGCGCGGCAGAGGCTACCACATCGGTGGTGCCCGCCGGCGCCAGTAACGCCATCGGGCTGTTCATCGCAAAGTAGACGCCCGGATCGATAACGCAGGCCGCCACCAACGCCATGATGGCGACAAAGGATTCCATCAGCATACCGCCATAGCCGATAAAGCAGGCCTGGCTCTCATTCGCCAGCATCTTAGGCGTGGTTCCGGATGAAATCAGCGCATGGAAGCCGGAGACCGCGCCACAGGCGATAGTGATAAACAGGAACGGGAACATGCTGCCGGACCAGACCGGGCCAGTACCGTCAATAAATTTGGTCAGCGCTGGCATGGTCAGCGTCGGGCGCATAATCAGAATACCAATCGCCAGCCCGACGATGGTGCCAATTTTCAGGAAGGTCGACAGGTAATCACGCGGCGCTAACAGCAGCCATACTGGAAGAACGGCGGCAATAAAACCGTAGCCCACCAGAATCCAGGTCAGCTGTACGCCGGTGTAATCAAACCATGGCGCCCAGGTCGGACTTTCCGCCACCCATCCGCCGGAGACAATCGCAAACACCAGCATCACCAGACCAATCACCGACACCTCGCCAATCCGTCCCGGACGCAGGTAGCGAATGTAGATCCCCATAAAGATCGCCAGCGGGATGGTGAATGCTACGGTGTAAGTGCCCCACGGGCTGTGGGTCAGCGCTTTCACCACGATCATCGCCAGTACGGCGAGGATAATCACCATAATCATAAAGCAAGCCACCAGCGCCAGCACGCCGGCGGTTGGCCCCATTTCTTCTTTCACCAGCTCCCCGAGAGAGCGTCCGTCGCGGCGGGTCGAAACAAACAGCACCATAAAGTCCTGCACCGCGCCGGCCAGCACGACCCCGGCAAGGATCCAGATCATTCCCGGCAGATAGCCCATCTGCGCCGCCAGTACCGGCCCAACCAGCGGCCCAGCCCCGGCAATCGCCGCAAAATGATGACCGAACAGCACCTTTTTATCGGTCGGGACATAATCAAGGCCGTCGTTATAGCGTACGGCGGGGGTCATGCGCGTAGGGTCAACCGCCAGCACATTTTTGGCGATATAGAGACCGTAGAAACGATAGGCGATCAGATAAATGCAGACTGCCGCGACGACAATCCATAACGCATTAATCTGTTCACCTCGGTTTAAGGCGATATAGCCGAGGGCAAAGGCTCCGACAACCGAGAGCACTGTCCAGATGAGGTATTTCCCTGAATGATTCATCGTTGCGTTCCACCGGTAAGGTAATCAGGATGTTACATTTTGTTTCTAGAACAGAACGCCAAGTTTAACAACATTGAAACCGTACAGATGTCGTGCAAAGGCAGGGATTTATCTCACATTGCTAGCGAGATCACTTCTGAGGGGAAAATGGAATGTATCGTCAGCACGCAAGCGCGACTTGATACATCGTCAGGCAACCCCCGAGTTGGTCTCCTCAGCCGAGGACCGCCGTGCCCAAACGGCAGGTACAGCAGCGGCGGCCCCGCTCGTCGAACACGGCAATCTCCCAGCTCTGGTTCTGACGCCCCAGGTGCAGAGGACGACACTCGCCACGCACGCGACCGCTCGAGACCGCCCGATGGTGGGTCGCATTCAGCTCGGTCCCCACCACGCACTGGCCCTCTTCGCTCATCAGCCAGCCGGACATCGATCCCAGCGTCTCCGCCAGCGCCGCGGAGGCACCACCGTGCAGCAGGCCAAACGGCTGATGCGTACGCGCATCAACCGGCATACTCGCCTCCAGCAGCCCTTCTTCCAGCCGGGTGTAAACTATCCCCAGGTGAGCGACCATCGTATTCTCGCTGGTGGCATTCAGCGCCTCCAGCGTCAGCTGACGTTTCCAGGCCATTTACGCCCCCAACGTCGAGCCGCCGTCTACCACGATATCCTGCAACGTGATATGACTGGCGTGCTCGGAAGCGAGAAACAGGATCGTGCTGGCAATCTCCTGCGGGCGCGCAATTTTACCCAGCGGGATCCCGAGCTTAAACTGCTCGCCGAAACCGCGGATACGGCGCTGCTCGGCATCCTCACTCATCCACAGCGTGCGCTGCATATCGGTGTCGGTGGAGCCCGGAGAGACCAGGTTACAGCGTACGCCGCTGCCCGCCAGTTCCAGGCCCACGGTCAACGCCAGACTTTTCAGCGCCGCCTTTGAGGCGCCGTAGGCGCTCATGCCGATGCGCGGCGTATGCGCGGCATCGGAGGCGACGGTGACGATGGCCCCACCCTGCTGGCGACGGAACTGGCCCATCGTCTGCTGGAACAGGTTAAACGCCCCGCCGACGTTGACGGCGAAAGTCTGCTGCCATGCGTCCAGACTCAGCTCATCGGTCGCGCCCATGCGCAGAATCCCCGCGGCGTTAACCAGCACATCCAGCCGATCGATGCCTTTCAGCAGATGCCCGCATACCTCGGCCACCTGCTGCGCATTGGCAACATCCAGCGTGTGGGTGGCAAACGGATAGTCATCCCCCTCAAAAGCGAGATCGAAACCACTCACCCGAGCGCCGGCTTCAACAAATGCCAGCGCCGTTGCGTAGCCAATCCCCTTACCGGCGCCGGTGACCCAAACGGTTTGCCCCTGAAAATCCAGCGCGGCCATTATTTCACCTCACGAGAGAGCAGCGCCCACCAGGCATCAATGGTCGGGTTTTTCGCCAGCATGACGAAATCAATATCGCCCTGCACTTTGCGCCAGCGGGCGGCCAGCGCCATCATCCGTACGGAGTCCAGACCGTAATCGATCAGGTTTTCGTCATCCATGGGTTCGTCGGATTCATCGAGCAGCGGCAGTACCAGCGCCCGCAGCGCCGTTTTTGAGGCCGGCAGCGGCAGCAGCTCTTCGGTCATGACGACGCGACCGCAGCGGCCGGCAACATATTTCAGCGACATCAGATGTTCATCACGGCTAAAGTCCGCCAGCGCATCGGCGACGAAGAACGGTTTAATATCGCGCATAAAGGCGTCGGTAGCGGTGGTCATACAGCCGATATGAGCATAGACACCGGTAATAATCAGTTGATCGCGACCGCTCTCTTTGAGCATCTCTTGCAGCGGTGAACGGTGAAACGCACTGTAGCGCCACTTCACCAGCACGGTGTCGTGTTCATCGGGCGCCAGCGCGGCAATCACGCGCTGCTGCTCCGGCGAGCGGGTCAGGCCCGGTCCCCACATATCATTAAGCAGGGCGCGATCTTCATCGCTTTGCTCTTTCGGCTGCGCGGTGTAAAACACCGGAATATTATTCTGTTTGCAGAAGTCGCGCAGCGCGGCAATGTTCGCCACCACTTTCGCCATCATCGCGCTCTCTTCCCCCCAGAAGTTGAGAAAATACTCCTGCATATCGTGGATCAGCAGCGCGGCGCGGGAGGGCTCAAAAGCCCAGTTCACCTTGTTCGCCGGGATGTCGCTGGCTTCCGGCAGCGCGTAAGCCTGTAATTCAGGGATAGCCATTCTCTCTTCTCCTTCAGCCCGGCTCGCGTGAGGCCAGCCACTGGCGTAATTGTTTTTTATCGACTTTGCCCACCGGCGTCAGTGGCAGCGCATCCACGCACTCCACGCGGTCCGGCAGTTTAAATTCTGCGACGCCCTGCTCACGCAGGAAGCGACGTACCGCTACCGCGCGCAGCGGCTCTTTCACCACCAGATACGCGCAGCTTTTCTCACCCAGCAGGCTATCTTCCATGCTGACCAGCGCGGCATGGATCACCGCCGGATGGCGCAGCAGCAGGTTTTCAACCTCCTCCGCCGCGATCTTCTCGCCGCCGCGGTTGATCTGATCTTTTTCCCGTCCCTGCACGGTGATGTATCCGTCCTCGTCGATCGAGATAAGATCGCCGGAACAGTAAAAACCTTCGGTATCAAACGCTTCAGCGTTGTGCTGCGGACTGTTGTAGTAGCCGCGGAAGGTGTATGGACCGCGGGTCATCAGACGCCCCACCTCACCGCGCGGCAGCGGGTTGCCGTCGGCATCGGCGACCCAAACCTCATCGTCCGGGCACATCGGGCAACCCTGGGTATTGATAATGCGTTCCGGGCTGTCGTCGAGGCGGGTGTAGTTCACCAACCCTTCCGCCATGCCGAAAACCTGCTGAAGCTGGCAGCCAATCTCCACCGGGATCCGCGCCGCCAGCGTTGCCGACAAGCGTGCGCCGCCAACCTGCAACAGCGTCAACGAACGCAGCGGCGCGTTCCCTGCCCCTTCGCGGATCGCCTGTAGCCACAGGCTGACCGCCGGTGGTACCAACGAAGCAACGTTAATCTGATGTTGTTCAATCAGCGGGAAGCACAGCGTAGCGCTCGGATCGGCGGCCAGAATCACCCGGCCACCGGCGAGAAACACGCCAAGAGACCCCGGCGAGCTCATCGCATAGTTGTGGGCGGCAGGCAGGGCGTTGAGGTAGCGGGTTTCCGCGCTGATGCCGCAAATTTCGTTGCTACGACGGATGCTGTAGTCGTAGTCGTTATGGGTACGAGGTATCAGCTTTGGCGTGCCGGTACTGCCGCCGGAGAGCTGGAAAAAAGCCACTTCATCTGCGGGTGTCGGATTAGCGATAAAGTTCTCCGCCGGCCGCGCGATCGCCGCCGCCAGATCGTATTCTCCGCAATCGTTGCGCAGCAGCACAACCCGTACTGACGCATGCTGCTCAACAAAGCTATTCAGGAAATGGTCATCGGCAAACAGCGCATGCTCGCGATCGGCAATCAGCAGCGCGGGTTCAATTTGCGTTGCGTAGGCATTCAGTTCGCTGCGCTGATGGCTGAACAACGCATTCACCGGCGCCACTCCGATACGCAGCAGCGCGAACAGGGTGATGTAGAATTCGGCGACGTTGCCCAGCTGCACCAACGCAGTTTCGCCGCGCTTCAGTCCCAGACGCTGAAGCGACGAAGCCAGGTTATCCACCTGCTGATTGAACTGACGATAGCTGTACTGCTTATCGCCGTCGATAATGGCGATGACGTCGCTGTCGGCATGACGGGTAATCAGGTTGGTGAGCGGCAAATCCTGCCAGTAGCCCTTTGCTCGGTAGCGGGCGGCAAAATTTTCCGGCCAACGGTTAAATGCAATCATCAGTGCCTCTTAATTCAAGCCAAACACATTCAGCATGGTCGTCAGTTTGACGCCGGTTTCGCGCCACTCCCCCAGCGGGGAGGAAGCCGGAACAATCCCCGCACCGGCAAACAGACGCAGCGTACGCTGATGCAGACGGGCGCAGCGAATCGTCACCACCCACTCGCCGTTACCTTCGTCATCACACCAGCCAACAATGCCGCCGAACAGCTGGCGATCGAACGGTTCAAGCTCGGCAATCAGCCGTTTCGCCACCTGATGGGGGAAACCGCTCAGGGCAGGGGTTGGATGCAGCAGGCAGGCCAGCGACATCGCGTTTTCCTGGGCCAGCGCGGTCCCTTCAATCGGCGTCGCCAGGTGCCACAGGGTCGGCGTGGTAACCAGTTGCGGGGAATTCGGTAGCGACAACTCCCGGCTGCGCGGAGTCAGCACCGTCTTCATCGCCTGGGTCACCAGCTCGTGCTCGTGGCGATCTTTTGCAGAAGCCAGCAGTTTGTTACCCGCTTCACGATCCAGCACATCATCCGGCTGGCGACGGGCCGAACCGGCCAGCGGCAGCGAGCTGAAACGATCGCCCTCTTTGCGCAGTAGCAGCTCCGGGCTGGCACCCAGCAGCACGCCGCCGTCGGAGAGCGGCACGTGGAAATTAAAGCTGGCAGGATTCTGCGCGATCAGGCGCTCAAGCAGCGCGCCGCTGTCCGCTCGTTCACGGGTGGTAATATCGATCAGACGCGACAGGACAACCTTGTCCACTTCCGGCGTCGCAGTCAGCTCAGCCGCCCGCTCAACCATCGCCATAAACGTATCCTGTTGAGGAATCTCCTGACGATCCACAATATCCATTGCCGTCGGGGTGGAGAAGTAGCGCGCCGACTGCTGTTTACCGGTGCGGGAGAAATTCTCCCAGCGCTCGGGAATAAACAACTCAGAAGGCTGGTTGGTATCAAACGGGATAGCGCCGACCATCAACGGTTTACGGATCCCGGCAGCCTTAGCATCGGTAAACGCGGCCATCATGTTCTGCTGGAATTTCCCGTTGAGCAGCGCGCCATCGGCGGCAGAATGAGAAAAACGGCGAAAACAGCCCGCGGTACGAAAACTGCGGTACGGCGACATAAAGAAGAAGCTTTCCGGCGACAGAGTCATTTTTTGTTCCTGTACATCCTCGGCCAATGACGTTTCCATATCATTCTCCAAAAACGATAAAGATATTACGAATAATTATCATTTATATTTTGGTTGGCTAACCTAAAAGGTATTGCCTGCCATGTCAACCGTACAAACGGCATGTTGTGCGACTTACGCTTGCATCCACCTGCGACAAAGTTGAAAATGAGACGCATTTATATCAACTTAATCAGGATGCGAATTCGTGAATTTGTCCACATTATGTCGCCGTACCCTGCTGGCCTGCGGGCTGGTGCTTTTAGGAATGACCTCCGCTCTGGCGGCCGACTGGCCGCGTCAGGTGACCGATAGCCACGGCGTGCATACGCTGGAAAGCAAACCACTGCGCATCGTCTCCACCAGCGTCACTCTCACCGGATCCTTACTGGCGATTGACGCGCCCGTCATCGCCAGCGGCGCAACCACGCCGAACAACCGCGTAGCGGATGATCAGGGATTTCTGCGTCAATGGAGCGCCGTCGCGAAAGAACGTAAGCTCGCACGCCTGTACATCGGCGAACCCAGCGCCGAAGCCGTGGCCGCACAAATGCCGGATCTGATTCTGATTAGCGCTACCGGCGGTGATTCCGCCTTCGCGCTATACGACCAGCTCTCCACCATCGCACCGACGCTCATAATTAATTACGACGACAAAAGCTGGCAGGCGCTGCTGACTGAACTGGGGCACATCACCGGCCAGGAAAAGCAGGCGACGGCGCGCATTGCGGAGTTCAATAAGCAGCTCGCCACGCTGAAGCAACAGATGACACTGCCACCGCAGCCGGTGAGCGCACTGGTCTATACCGCCGCCGCCCACAGCGCCAACCTGTGGACGCCGGAATCCGCTCAGGGCCAGATGCTTGAACAACTGGGCTTCACGCTGGCGACTTTGCCTGCCGGTCTGCATACCAGCCAGAGCCAGGGAAAACGCCATGACATTATCCAGCTGGGCGGCGAGAATTTAGCCGCTGGCCTGAATGGCAAAAGCCTGTTCCTGTTCGCTGGCGACGATAAAGATGCGGCGGCCATTTACGCCAACCCGCTGCTGGCGCACCTCCCGGCGGTAGAGAACAAACGCCTCTATCCGCTCGGTACAGAAACATTCCGTCTCGATTACTACAGTGCCATGCTGGTGCTGCAACGCCTCGCTACCCTCTTCGGCTAATCTTCATTCCCGGCAGGCGCAGCGCCTGGCCGGGAAATTTCACCGCCTTTAACTTTCGCTGACCGTCTCAGGGCGCTGGAAGCGACGCAACTCCCGCAGCAGTCCCATCAGTATTACGCCGACAATCACCAGCACCCAACCGCTGGCGCTCGCCGACGCTACCGGGGTCATCATCGCCCCCAGCCCGCCCAGCAACGCGGCGCCAATGGCATCACCAGTGACGTTCTGCGCGGTCCACAGGCCGTTAATTCGCCCGAGCATCGCTTCCGGCGTCTGGGTCTGAATCAGGGTGTACTGCAACAGAGAGCTGATTGCGCTCAGCCAGCCAAACAGGGCCAGACACAGCGCGCCCAGCGCCCAGAACGGCATCAGGCTGAACAGCGCGATGGCGACAAATGAGCCGACGGTAGTCATTAGCATCAGGGCGCCCGGTTTTGCCGTTTGTGCCAGTTGACCGCTGGTCAACGCCCCCAGCGCTGCCCCCAGCGGAATAGCGGCATACAGCAAACCAATCTGCGAGGCCGACATCTGCCAGCCGTCGGCCAGCGCCGGGTAAAGCACCCGCACCGCGCTCGCCATGGTCAGCAGGCCGCCCAACAGGGCAATGCCGCCAATCAGCGGGCTATTGAAGAGGAACTTCAGCCCCGCCAGCAATGACCTTAGCGGGTGTTCCCGCGGTTGCGGCGGTGGCGGTAGCCGCGGCAACCTCAGCAGGGTCAGGGTGGTGATAAACGTACCCGCCGCCGCCAGGCCATAGTTCCAGGCCACCCCGCCGGTGGCCAGCAGCAGACCGCCGATCAGCGGCGAAATCACCGAACCCAGACGCACCGTCAGCATGGTGATCGCGCCGGCCTGCATCAGGTTTTCACGCCCGACCAGCGCCGGCGTCGCCGCCAGCAGCGCCGTCACGCCCAGCGAAGCAAAAAAACCGTCCCAGATACCCAGCAGATAGATAGCGATGAGCGACGGCTCAGGCAGCAGCGCGTTGAGGCTCAGACCGACAAACCCCACACCGCAGGTCCCTCGCGCCAGCAGAATCAAACGTTTCCGCTCATAGCGATCCGCCAGCACACCGCCGACCATCAGGCCAACAAACATGGAGCAGCCGGTCAAAGTGACCGAGAGCCCCACCTGCCAGGTAGAGTGGGTCATCATCTGGATTTGGACCGGAATCGCCACGCCCAGCAGGCCGAGCGACAGGATCGAGATAAAACGGGCGATAAAGACGGCGCGAAACGCCGGATGGGTTTGCAGCAGACTAAGGTTCAGCAGCCGGGATTGTCGGTTCATGACAGCGCCTTGTTATTCTTTTCCATCAACGCGCGATCGTTCAGGCAGCGTGCTTATTGGCAGTACTTCCTTAGCCCGGTCATACGGTTAGCGATACTTCCAGGCAAGCGTGCGTTTGCCGCCGCGATGCATTCTGAATGATTTTGCGTATACCATTCTTGTGGGCCGCCATGCTAACATAACTGAATAGAATCGATAACGATAATTACTATCATTATCATGTCAGGGATGTGAATTATGTCGTTTTCTACGACCACGGTGCGCGCCGTTGCCGTACCGGGTCTGTTACTCGTTTTAGCCTTTGCTATCGCTCTCAGCCTGCTGATTGGCGCCAAACCTCTTCCAGTGAGCGTCGTCGTGGAGGCTTTTTCCGGTACCTGTCAGAGTGCCGACTGTACGATCGTGCTGGACGCCCGGTTGCCGCGAACCCTGGCGGGACTGCTGGCCGGCGCCGCGCTGGGCCTGGCAGGATCGCTGATGCAGACTCTGACGCGTAATCCCCTTGCCGACCCCGGCATTCTCGGGGTGAACTCTGGCGCCAGCTTCGCGATTGTGCTGGGTGCCGCGCTGTTTGGCATCCACTCCCCGCAGGAACAGCTGCTGATGTCGTTTTGCGGCGCGTTTGGCGCCTCGCTGCTGGTGGCCTTTACCGGCAGTCAGGGCGGCGGTCAGCTCAGCCCGGTACGTCTGACGCTAGCCGGTGTGGCGCTGGCGGCCGTGCTGGAAGGGCTCTCCAACGGGATTGCGCTCCTCAATCCTGATGTCTATGACCAGCTACGTTTCTGGCAGGCCGGCTCGCTGGATATCCGCACCCTGCAGACGCTGAAAATCGTCCTCCTGCCGGTGGTGATTGCCGCCGCCGTGACGCTGCTATTAAGCCGGGCGTTGAACAGCCTGAGTCTCGGCAGCGATACCGCTACTGCGCTCGGTAGCCGGGTCGCCCGTACGCAGGTTATCGGCCTGCTGGCGATTACCGTGCTCTGCGGTAGCGCCACGGCGGTGGTTGGCCCGATAGCCTTTATCGGCCTGATGATGCCGCATATGTCGCGCTGGCTGGTCGGCGCTGACCATCGCTGGTCGTTGCCGGTCACCTTACTGGCCACCCCTGCTCTGCTGCTGTTTGCCGATGTACTGGGTCGCCTGCTGGTCCCCGGCGAACTGCGAGTCTCGGTGGTCAGTGCCTTTATCGGCGCGCCGGTGCTGATTTGGCTGGTGCGCCGTCAGCCGCGCGGAGGTGCAGTATGATCGCCCCTTCCCGCCGACTGCTACTCAGCTGTCTGATTCTGCTGGCCGCCAGCCTGCTGGTCTCCCTCTGGGGCCTCGGCAGTGGGCTGGTGCCGTTAAGCGTCGAGCAGGTGCTTTCCGCTCTGCTGGGCGATGCGCCACGTAACATCACTATGGTGGTCACCGAATGGCGACTGCCGCGGGTGCTGATGGCCCTGCTGATCGGTGCGGGGCTTGGCGTCAGCGGCGCCATTTTTCAGTCGCTGATGCGTAACCCGCTGGGCAGCCCGGACGTGATGGGCTTCAACACCGGCGCCTGGAGCGGCGTGCTGGTGGCGATAGTGATGTTCGGCCAGAACCTGGCGGCGATTGCGCTGGCGGCGATGACCGGCGGCGTGTTGACCGCGCTGGTGGTGTGGCTGCTGGCCTGGCGCAACGGCATCGAAACGTTCCGCCTGATTATTATCGGCATCGGCGTTCGCGCCATGCTGGTGGCCTTCAATACCTGGCTGCTGCTGCGCGCCTCGCTGGAGACCGCTCTCTCTGCCGGACTATGGAATGCCGGCTCGCTCAATGGCCTGACCTGGAGCAAAACCTGGCCCTCGGCGCCGCTGATTGTGCTGATGCTGGTCGCGGCGGCGCTGCTGGCGCGTCGCATGCGCCTGCTGGAGATGGGCGACGATACCGCCTGCGCGCTCGGCGTGCGGGTGGAACGTTCGCGCCTGCTGATGATGCTGGTGGGCGTGGTGCTGACCGCCGCTGCCACCGCGTTAGCCGGACCGATCTCGTTTATCGCCCTGGTCGCGCCGCATATCGCCCGTCGCCTGAGCGGCACCGCGCGCTGGGGGCTAACCCAATCGGCGCTCTGCGGCGCGCTGCTGCTAGCGCTGGCTGACTACAGCGCCCAGCGCCTGTTTATGCCCTATCAATTACCGGTGGGAGTGATGACCGTCAGCCTCGGCGGCATCTATCTCATCGCGCTGTTAATTCAGGAGTCCCGCAAAAAATGACCGCCGAAACGACCCGTTTGCGCGGCGACCAGCTAACCCTGGCGTACGGCAAAAAGACCATCGCCGAATCGCTGAATGTGACCATTCCTGACGGCCATTTCACCGCGATCATTGGCCCTAACGGCTGCGGGAAATCGACGCTGCTGCGTACCCTGAGTCGCCTGATGACGCCGGCCAGCGGCCATGTCTATCTCGACGGTGAGCAGATCCAGCGCTATGCCAGCAAAGAGGTGGCGAAGCGTATCGGTCTGCTGGCGCAAAATGCCACTACGCCGGGGGATATTACCGTTCAGGAGCTGGTGGCGCGCGGCCGCTATCCGCATCAGCCGCTGTTTACCCGCTGGCGTAAAGAGGATGATGAGGCGGTCAACAGCGCCATGGGGGCGACCGGAATAACCGACCTGGCACGACAAAGTGTCGATACGCTCTCCGGCGGCCAACGGCAGCGGGCCTGGATTGCGATGGTGCTGGCGCAGGAAACGGCCATTATGCTACTCGACGAGCCCACCACCTGGCTGGATATCAGCCATCAAATCGACCTGCTGGAGCTGCTGAGTGAGCTGAATCGCGAGAAGGGATATACCCTGGCGGCGGTACTGCACGACCTCAACCAGGCCTGCCGCTACGCAACACATCTGATTGCCTTGCGCGAGGGTAAAATCATTGCCGAGGGGGCGCCAAAAGAGATTGTCACCGCCGAATTGATCGAGCAGATTTACGGCCTGCGCTGCATGATCATCGACGATCCGGTCGCCCATACCCCTCTGGTGGTACCGCTGGGGCGCCGGTAGTGAGTTCCATGACGGCCACACTCCCGGCTCGCGCTGCGCTTAGCCGGGCTACACAATCGTGCAGAAACCGTAGCCCGGGTAAGGCGCTTGCGCCGTAACCCGGGAGTTTATCTATCCTTACCCCAATATCTCCCGCACGACCGGACCAATCGATGCGAAGGCCTGCGGGGAGATAATGTCCACGTGGGCGCAGTTCTGGCTAAAGACCTCCAGTTCACCCACCCAGGGGCCCCATACCGCCTGCGGATCCATCCCCGCCGGACGCGTTTTCTCCGCCACAAACAGTGTCGCCTTGCCATCAAACTTCGCACTATGCGCGGTGGTCAGCAGGCGTACCGCATCGCCATAGTTGCCCTCGATGACACGGAACAGCTCACCGGAAGCCTGTCCCTGCTGGGCAGCAAGGAAGGCTTCTCGTTCACGTGCAATCTCGGCCAGCACTTCCGGGTCCAGACCGTTAGCCTCTTTCTCCGCCCAGTTCTGCGTCTCCGGCGGCCAGGTGTCCAGCAAGCCCAGGAACGCCACCGCTTCGCCGCGCTGGCGTAAGCGGGCGGCAATCCCCTGTGCAAGCGTCCCGCCGAGGGAATAGCCAAACAGGTAATAGGGCCCGTGCGGTTGCTGCGCCAGCAGGGTCTGCAGATGCTGTTCGCACACTTCATCGAGGTTTGCCGCGTTCATCATCGGCCCTTCCGGACGCGGTGACTGAATGCCGGTGATCGACCAGCGCGGGCTAAGATAACGGGCCAGCACGCTGAATTGCCAGGCAAAACCCGAAGCCGGATGGAAGCAGAACAGCGTCGGCCCTTCGCTAACGCGTAGCGGCAGAATCGCATCAAAGCCCAGGCGTTGCGCCTGCTCATCGCTGAGATCGGATCCCAGCAGCGCGCTCAGTTTCCCCACCGTCGAGGCGACCATCACCTGCCCTGGCGTCACCTGGCATCCCAGCTCGCGGCTGAGCTGCGCCGCCAGGCGCATCGCCAGCAGAGAATGACCGCCGAGGGCGAAGAAATCGGCTTCAATATCGTTCACTTCACAGCTCAGCAGCCGACTGAACGCCTGCGCAACGGTGGTTTCCATCCCCGGTTCCGGCGGGCGACCTCGCTGTTCGTTGCCGAGCGTCGGCAGCGGCAGCGCTTTGCGATCCAGCTTGCCGTTGGCGCTTAGCGGCAGTTCCGCCAGTTGAATCAGTACCACCGGCAGCATATGCGGCGGCAGCTGTTCAGTAAGGCGCGTTTTCAGCGCTGCCGTATCCAGCGGCAGCCCCGACTCCGACACCAGGTAACCGACCAGCTGGCGGGCATCGCCGCCGATCGCCGCCGCCTGATTGAAAACGCAGGCGTTGGTCACCGCCAGGGCAACGTCCGGCAGCGCAGACATGACGCGGTCGATTTCGCCCAGCTCAATACGCTGTCCGCGAATTTTCAGCTGATCGTCGCTGCGCCCGAGGTATTCCACCGCACCGTTATCCAGCCAGCGAGCCACGTCCCCGGTGCGGTACATCCGTTCACCGGCGGCAAACGGGTCGGCAATGAAGCGCGAAGCGGTCAGATCCGGGCGGCCCAGATATCCCTGCGCCAGCTGAATGCCGGTCAAATATAAATCGCCGGCAACGCCCGGCGGAACCGGCCGCAGATTCGCATCGAGAATACGCAGTCCGGTATTCCATACTGGCCAGCCGATCGGTACGCTGTTGCCGGTGACCGCCGCCAGCTCCGCCCCACAGGCCGGATACCAGCTCACGTCCACCGCCGCTTCAGTTGGACCATAGAGGTTATGCAGCGGCGCGCCGGTCAAGACTTCCCATTCGCGGCACAGGTTGGCAGGTAACGCTTCGCCACTGCAGAAGACGCGCTTCAGCGTCCGGCAGGTCGCCACGTTTTCAGCATCCAGCGAGGCCACGAAAGCTGCCAGCATTGACGGCACAAAGTGGGTGGTGGTTACCCCGTAGCGGGCAAAGAATTGCTGCATCGCCTGCGGATCGCGATGGGCTTGCGGCTCGGCCATCACCAACTGTGCGCCGGAAATAAACGGCCACCAGAACTCCCATACCGACACATCAAAGCTGCACGGCGTTTTCTGCGCCACCACATCTTCGGCGGTCAGCGGATAGTGATTTTGCATCCACAGCAGGCGGTTCACGATCGCAGTTTGCCCGACCATCACCCCTTTCGGGCGTCCGGTGGAGCCAGAGGTAAAGATGATGTACGCCGTATGTTCCGGCTGCGAGAGCGCCAACGGGGTGTCATCGCCCGCCGCCAGCGGCTGTTGATAACACAGAGTTTCAAGACCCGCAATATCGCTAAAGCGGGTCAACTGATCGTCTGCGGTAATCAGCAGCGACGGGCGGGCGTCCTCCAGCATCATACGCAGGCGATCGTCAGGATACCCGGTATCCAGCGGCAGCCAGGCCGCACCGGCCTCGACGATACCGTGCAGTGCCAGGGTGAGGAACACTGAGCGCGGAAGCGCCACCGCTACGCTATCGCCCGGCTTGACGCCGCGTTCACCCAGCAGTCGGGCCAGCGCCACCACCTGCTGGCGCATCTCCCGGTAGCTAAACTGTCGGGTCGCGTCCGCCAGCGCCGGGGCATCCGGCGTTTTCGCCGCCTGCTCTGCCACCAGGGCGCTGAGCGTCGTCACCGGCAGCGCGACGCCGGTATTATTCACCTGCACCAGCTGTTGCGTCTCGCTGGCCGAGAGCAGATTCGCCTCGCCGCAACGTAGCGCCGGATCGGCGGCAAACTGGGTCAGGAGCGCGGATAAACGCGCCACGTGCGCGCGCAGCGTTGCTTCGTCATAGCGCGCTTTGTTCGCCAGCACCTCCAGCGACAGTCCGCCAGACTCCTCCGGAAACAACGCCAGTTCAAGGTCGTTTACCGGGCCGGTCGCCAGGGTGTGAGTCACCGCCTCGATGCCGTCAATATCCAGAGCATAATCAAAAACTTTAACATTGAGCACCGGCCCAAACAGCGGCTCATCGCCCGCCGCTTTGCCGCTATCGCGCACGATTTGTTCGGCGTCGTAACGCTGGTGGCGACGCATCTTTTTCAGCTGGGCGCTGAGACGCAACGCCAGCTCGGCCAGGGTCTCTTGCCCATCGATATGTATCGCCAGCGGCAGGACGTTCAGTACCGGGCCGGTTGCGGTCAATGCCGCCGAGCCCATCCGCCGCATAAAGATAAAGCCCGCAGCATAGTCCATGCGGTTGCATAAACGGCCGAGCCACAGGGTGGTCAGCGCCAGCGCCAGATCGGCTCGCTGACACTGCGGTGCGCCGGCGGCCAGGCGGCTGAACAGGCCGGCATCCAGATCCAGCTTCAGGCGCCAGATATCGGTACTGGTCGCCCGCCCCGTTAGCGGCGCGGCAGAGAGCGACGCCGGTGACGGCAGCGCTTTGCGCTGTTCGATCCAGAACGCTTTATCGCGCTGCCAGGCCTCGCTGCCGGAGTAGCGCTGGTACTCTTCAACAACCTCAGAGAAAGGGGTAAACGGTGACGCTGGCGTCGGCTCTCCACGTTGCCAGGCGCGATAAATCTCCGTTATCTGGCGGGTAATGGCTGGGAAACTGAAGCCATCGACCAGCAAATGGTGATAACGCTGATACCAGTACCAGCAGTCATCCGCCACCCGCAGCAACTGGTGACAAACCAGCGGATTGTCGCCGTCCACGCGTAAATTCTGCCCGAGATCGGCCTGCATTAACGCCAGCGCGGCGTCGTGCGGATCGCGTGCCTCGCGCAGGTCGCCATAGCCTGGTTCCGCGAAGAGACGATGCTCATCGACCCATTGCCAGGCTTCGCCGTTATCTTCGCAAAAACGCAGGCTGAGGGTATCGGCCTGCGTCAGACCGGTGACGATCGCCCGTCCCAGCAACGCCGGGTTAAGGTTGCCGCGCAACTCGACATAGTGGGCAACACTCCATGCGCCGGACAGCGTAGAGAGGCGTTCCGCCATCCAGATCCCAGGCTGCGCCGCGACCAGCGGTAAACGAGTGCTCATGTCCGGCTCCTTGAGGTTGCATGATGCGCGGGGGTAAGGGTTGACCAGTTCGCCGCCAACCAGCGATTGCACGCCTCCAGGGACTGCGGCGGACATTCCACCCCCCAGCCCTGCGGCAGCGCGCAGTGGTGCGGCCACAGGCTGTATTGCTGCTGCTCGTTGCGCAAAATGTAAAACTGCCCTTGCGGATTATCGAAGGGGTTGCTGAATTGCATACCAAACTCCTGTCTTTACTCGCCACCCTCCTGACGGCTTTCGCCCAGGCTGCCGCCTTGGGGTAGCCGGAAGGATGTTGAATCTGAAGCGCACGTTGTTATTGCGTACGGCTCAACGGCTGCCATAGCTGGATGAGCCCGGCCGTCAGCCCACCGCGCCAGCAAAGCGCATCGTGTCCGCCGTCAACCTGACGCCAAAAAATCGTCTGCTGTGTCTGCTGTAGCTGCGATAAAAGCGCCTGATTGGCGCGAAAAATGAGCGGCTCACGCTCTCCGGCTTCCAGCCAGATTCGCAGCCCGTGCGGGCGGATCGCCCCCTGACTCAGGCGTTCGATCAACAGGCCGGTTTGCGCGCCGCCGCGATGCGGCCACCAGTAGGAGCCTGACTGACTCAGGACACAGCCGAAGCGCTGCGGCCAGTACAGCGCGGCAAACATCGCCGCCAGGCCGCCAAAGCTCTGCCCGGCGACCACGGTGCGATCGGCGCGGTCGCTAAAAGGCGCGATTTGCTGCACCAGAGGCAAGAGCTCTTCCTGCACCGCCAGCCAGAAATCAGCGTTACAGGGCAGTTCCCGGCTTCGCTGTTCGTTATCGATGACATCAATCAGCAGATACACTGCAGGCGGCAGTTTTGCCTCGCGCGTCAGTCCGGCCAACGCGGACCACACCGGCATACTCTCGGCCCAGAACTGACCATCAAGCAGCAGCGCCAGGGGACGCGCTGCGCCGTCTGCCTCACCGGTGGTGTAAATCCATATCCTTCGCGTGTTACCCAGCCGGGCGCTGTGCCATTCAATGCGCACTGGCGGTTGATAAGGTTGATTGCGTAGCGACCAGCCGGGCTGTTCCGGCGCCAGCGGCAGCTCCAGCGCCGAAACGGCGTGGCCGCGCCCGCCTTTCCAGCTTTGTGGGTTTCGCGGATCGGCCTGCGCACGCGGCAGCAGCCTGCGCCAGCCTTCACGCAGCAGCGTACGATCCGGGTTGCCGCCGGCGAAAATCTCAGGGGCAAAATCGTCATCGCGTTCGGAGGGAATAAAACAGTAGCTGCCGCGCCAGGCGGGCGACAGCGTGGTTTGCCATTGCCAGGCATCAGTGCCGGACACACGCTTCAGGGTTTGCGGTACGGCGTTTTGGTGATGATCGGTGACGCCGGTGATGTAAATCCACACCCGCTTCGTCAACGAGGTCTCTTCGCTGCCCGCCGGATCCCGCCACCAGAAGGTCACCTGACAGCCATCGCCAACGGCCTCAACTTGAGGACCGGGGATCCCCTGCCACCAGTCATCACTTCCTGTCATTAACATTCCGTTATTAACCCTATGTTTACCGTGATTTTTCTCAATAAACGTAATTTTTATTGATAATATTATTGATAACCATTTTCATTTGCAATAGCGTATTACCGCACCTTAGGAAGAGCCACTTCTAATTACACCTGTCAGAGAGGGCCAATTGGTCAGCGATGGAATGCCTTCGTCCTCTACTGGCAACATTTCTGCCGCCGCCCCTCTCGGTGGGAAGGGGTTTCAGGGGCATGCGGCAAAGGAAAGCAGGACGTAAAATGAATAACAAGATCAAATCATTGGCCTTGCTGGTCAATCTGGGGATTTATGGGGTTGCCTTCCCGCTATGCGCGGAAGAGACCTCCGGCAGTCAAAAAGCGGCCGCTGAAGAGACGATGGTCGTCACCGCCGCCGAACAAAACCTTCAGGCGCCAGGCGTATCGACGATCACCGCCGAGGAAATTCGTAAACGCCCGCCCGCTCGCGATGTCTCCGAAATTATCCGCACCATGCCGGGCGTTAACCTGACCGGCAACTCCACCAGCGGCCAGCGCGGCAACAACCGTCAGATTGATATCCGCGGCATGGGCCCGGAAAATACCCTGATCCTGATTGATGGTAAACCGGTCACCAGCCGTAACTCCATCCGCCTGGGCTGGCGCGGCGAGCGCGATACCCGCGGCGATACCAACTGGGTTCCACCGGAGCTGATTGAGCGCATTGAAGTCATTCGCGGACCGGCGGCGGTACGTTACGGCAACGGTGCCGCGGGCGGCGTGGTCAATATCATCACCAAAAAAGGTGATAACCAATGGCACGGTTCATGGAACACCTACATGAACGCCCCGGAGCACAAAGATGAAGGCGCCACCAAACGCACCAACTTCAGCCTGAATGGCCCGCTGGGCGGCGACTTCAGCTTCCGCCTGTTAGGTAATCTCGATAAAACGCAGGCCGACGCCTGGGATATCAACCAGGGACACCAGTCACAACGTACCGGTATTTACGCCGATACGTTACCCGCCGGCCGCGAAGGGGTGGAGAACAAGAATATCAACGGCGTCGTGCGCTGGGACTTTGCGCCAATGAACTCGCTGGAGTTTGAAGCGGGCTACAGCCGCCAGGGCAACCTGTACGCCGGAGATACGCAGAACACCAACAACGACAACAGCGGCAACGGCCTGGTGAAGAAAAACTACGGTAAAGAGACCAACCGTCTCTACCGTCAGACCTATTCAGTCACCTGGAACGGCGGCTGGGATAACGGCATTACCACTAGCAACTGGGCGCAGTACGAACATACCCGTAATTCACGTCTCGGCGAGGGGCTGGCTGGCGGTCTGGAAGGCCTGTTTAACAGCGATAAGTTTAGCGATATCGACCTGTCCGACGTGATGCTGCACAGTGAAATCAGCGTCCCGTTCGACCTGTGGGTGAATCAGAACCTGACCCTGGGCACCGAGTGGAACCAGCAGCGGATGAAGGACATGTCGTCTAACGGCCAGGCTTTACAGGGCGGTCCGATTGCAGGCATGGGCAATGACCGTAGCCCATATTCACAGGCGGAGATCTTCTCGCTATTTGCCGAAGATAACGTTGAGCTAACCGACTCCACTATGTTGACCCCAGCGCTGCGTTTCGACCACCACAGCATTGTCGGCAATAACTGGAGCCCGTCGCTGAACCTGTCACAAGGGCTGGGCGACGACTTTACCCTGAAGATGGGGATTGGCCGCGCCTATAAAGCACCGAGCCTGTATCAGACCAACCCGAACTATCTCCTGTACAGTAAAGGCCAGGGCTGCTACGCCAGCGCAGATAATGTCGGTTGCTACATGCTAGGTAACGATGACCTGAAGGCAGAAACCAGCATTAATAAGGAGATTGGCCTTGAGTTTAAACGCGACGGCTGGCTGGCGGGAGTCACCTGGTTCCGTAACGACTATCGCAACAAGATTGAAGCCGGCTATGCGCCGATCGCCCAGACCGGTACGGGTAAAGTGAAAACCGATATTTACCAGTGGGAAAACGTACCGAAAGCGGTGGTAGAAGGTCTGGAAGGGACATTAAACGTCCCGGTTAGCGACACCGTTAACTGGACCAACAACATTACCTATATGCTGCAGAGCAAGAACAAAGAGACCGGCGACCGTCTGTCGATTATTCCGGAGTATACGCTGAACTCAACGCTGAGCTGGCAGATATACCAGGATGTTTCCGTGCAGTCGACCTTCACCTGGTACGGCAAGCAGGAACCGAAGAAGTATAACTACAAGGGTCAGCCGGTCACTGGTAGCGAGAAGAACGAGGTAAGCCCGTACAGCATCCTCGGCCTGAGCGCGACCTGGGACGTGACCAAATATGTCAGCCTGACGGGCGGCGTGGATAACGTCTTCGACAAGCGCCACTGGCGTGCGGGTAACGCGCAGACAACGGGTAACGTAACGACCGGTGCTTATATGTACGGCGCGGGCGCCGAGACCTATAACGAATCGGGCCGTACCTGGTATATGAGCGTCAACACGCAGTTCTGATTACGCGCCTGAAGCCCAGGCCGTTCTCTCCCCCCGGAGGACGGCCTGGCGATTTTGCCTCCGGATGGGGCGATCGCAAAGATATCTCTTCGCCTGCATCCTGACGTAGGATGACACTATGCAAACGACACACTCCACGTTTCTTTTTGCCGGCCATCGGCTGCATCAGATTGATTTCGACCCCGGCACCTTTGAGCCTCACGATATCCTGTGGCTCCCCCACTATCAGCAACTCGAAAATTGCGGTCGAAAACGGCAGATGGAACATCTTGCCGGACGTATCGCGGCGGCCAGCGCCCTGAAAGCGGTGGGTGTGAAAGGCGTTCCCGGAACAGGTGACCAGCGCCAGCCGTTGTGGCCTGCCCCCTGGTCTGGCAGCATCAGCCACTGCGGCACCCGCGCACTGGCCGTCGTCGCCACTCGACCGCTCGGGATCGACATCGAAAACGTCTTCTCCCCCACGCTGGCGTCAGAGCTGGAGAGCAGTATTATCAGTCCGTCGGAACACGCGGTGCTGAAGGCGAGCGGACTGCCCTTTGAGCTAGCCCTGACACTGGCTTTTTCGGCGAAAGAGAGTGGATTTAAAGCCCTGCCTCTCGCGCAACAGTCAGGAACAGGGTTTATGCACTTTCGAATAACCGGGATTCAGGGCGAGCTCGCCACTTTGCGGGTTGCGCAGGAGATGTACCAGGTGCATTGGAAGGCGGTTGCGCCCTACGTCATCACGCTTTGCCAGACGCAACACCGGTAATATAAGGAAGAACCCGCGCGGTCAGCACCGCACGGGGGAAACCTCATCCGGGCTTAACGGATCGTTTTCGCGAGGGCGATAATCGCCTGGGCATCAAAACCGTGATGCTGGCGCATCCAGCCGCGATCCGCCGCCGCCGCATATTCGCCATCAGGAATACCCAACCGCTTCAGCGGGATACCAATACCGGCCTCCGCCAGAACCTCAGCCACCAGACTTCCCAGCCCCCCATTCACATTATGCTCTTCGACCGTAATCACCGCGTTGCACCCCGTTAGCGCAGCCAGTAACGCAGACGTGTCACAAGGGCGAATCGAAGGTACGCTGACGACCTGCGCCTGAATCCCTGACTCTGCCAGCGCTTGGGCGGCCTCGACAATTTCATGTACCGTCGAACCGGCAGCGACCAGCGCCAGATCGTGGCCTTCGCGCAGCGTGTTTACGGCGCCGGGGACAAAACGATAGTTTTCAGCATACAGCTCCGGCAGCGCTTTGCCGTCGAGACGGATGTAAACCGGCCCCTGATGCTGTAGGGCGTAGTCGATTATCTGTCGACATTCTCGTGGCGATGACGGCGCGTAGATCTGAATATTGCCGAATCCACGCATCACCGCAAGGTCATCAATAGCGTGGTGCGTGCTCGCCAGCGGGCCATAGCTGGCTCCCGCATTCAGACCAAATAATTTGACGTTGGTGTTGTTGTAACAGACATCGACTTTGATTTGTTCATTGGCGCGGGAAATCAAAAATGGCGCGGCATTGCAGGTCACCGCCACTTTTCCCCCCAACGCCAGTCCGGCCGCCATACCGACCATGCTTTGCTCGGCAATGCCAACGTTAACCAGCCGGTCGGGGAAATGTTTAATAAAGGGCGCTATTTTTGCGGTTGATGTTGAGTCGGCGACAACAGGCACCAGATCAACTCCATTTTCTACGGCATCGATAAATGCCTGAACCATCACGTTTGCCAGGTGTTCTGCATTACTCATCTTTCAGTTCCTCCAGTGCCAGCGCAATCTCCTCACCTTTCGGCACCCGGTGGTGCCATTCCGGACGTCCCTGGATAAAGGAGATGCCGGCGCCTTTCGTGGTGTTCGCAATAATGACGTTGGGTTTCCCTTCCTGCTTTAATCCTTCAAGCGTCGCGACAACCGAGGCCATACTATTTCCCTGACATTCGGTTACGGTCATACCAAAGGCCCGCCATTTTTCGGCAAGCGGATCGGTATTCATAATTTCGCGGGTTGGCCCGGCCAGCTGCAGATTGTTTTTGTCATTAATAATGATCAGATTATCAAGACCGTAATGCGCTGCGGCCAACGCGGCCTCCCAGTTACTCCCCTCAGCCAGTTCACCATCGCCGGTGATAAGGAAAACGCGGCGGGCGCTGTGGTTCTTTTTCGCTGCCAACGCCAGCCCCACCGCCACCGGCAAACCGTGCCCTAAAGCCCCGGTATTCAGCTCGATGCCAGGCGTCTTCTGGCGAACCGGATGACCGGGAAGGTGAGAGTTGGCATGCTGATAGGTGCTCAGCCAGTCGACGGGGAAGAATCCCGCCTCGGCCAGCACGCAGTAATAGCAACCCACAGCATGGCCTTTCGACTGGATATAGATATCGCGCCCTTCATCGGCAATACGGTCCGGAGCAACGTTCAAAATACGGAAGTACAGCGCGGTTAAGAGCTCCACCTGCGACAGGTCGGCGCCGGTATGGCCGCCGGCAGGGCTGTTGGCGTTCAATCTGATAATGTGGCGGCGTACCGCGCGAGCCTGACGCTCAAGTGCCGGAACATCGTAGTTATAGGGATTCATTTAATACCTCTGAATTTAATTTCAACTCGGAATATTTATTCCGTAAGGGACTAAAAAAACCAGATATCCCCTGGCAGCGCATCACAGCGCTTTCGCCGCTGCACCAGACTCAGGAGCATTCTGCCTCCTCACCATCAGGCATACCTGCGCCTGGATAATTTTTCAGTTGATCTGAAATCATAATGAATATATATTCACTAATGATTCTTTATTCAATTATGCAACCACTGTGCTGTTTTTGTCCATAGCTGTTTTAGAGGATTGATAAAAGTTAGAGTCTCATCACACTTAAATGTCTTTTTTTTTCGCGTATGATTGCAGCCTCTAACATAATGGCTGCACGTTAATGATTTTCGGGGATATGTATGGCTAAGCAGGATGAACAACGGCTATTAGTTAAGATTGCCACTCTTTACTACCTTGAAGGACGCAAGCAGTCCGACATTGCTCAACTTCTCTCGCTATCTCAGTCGTTTGTCTCCCGCGCCATCACCCGCTGTCAGAAAGAAGGGGTGGTCAAAATTAGCGTCGTGCAGCCCTCGAATATTTTCCTGAATCTCGAAAAAGGCATTGAGGATCGCTACGGCCTTAAGCAGGCCATCGTGGTGGACACCGAAGAAGATGCTAGCGACCATACCCTCAAACGCGCCATCGGTTCGGCTGCAGCCCACTACCTTGAAACGCGGTTACGGCCAAAAGATCTGATTGGCGTCTCCTCCTGGAGCTCGACCATTCGGGCCATGGTTGACGAGGTTCACGCGCAAAATCTGAAAGCCAGCGGCGTGATTCAGTTGCTGGGTGGAGTGGGTCCTAACGGCAATGTGCAGGCGACAATCCTCACGCAGACTCTGGCGCAACGACTAAACTGTGAAGCCTGGCTGCTGCCTTCGCAAAGCATTGAAGGCTCGGTGGAAGAGAAAAACCGGCTGATTGCCAGCCAGGATGTAGCCGATGTGATTTCACGTTTTGATGAGGTCGATATAGCTATCGTCGGCATCGGCATCCTCGAACCTTCTCAGCTCCTGAAAACGTCGGGCAACTACTATCACCAGGATATGCTGCAGGTACTGGCGGCGCGTGGCGCGGTGGGTGACATCTGCCTACACTATTACGATAAAAACGGGCATGCAGTGTTACGCGATGATGAAGATCCTGTTATCGGCATGGCGCTGGAGAAAGTCAAAAAATGCCCCAATGTCGTCGCGCTGGCTGGCGGTAGCGATAAAGTCGCCGCCATCAAAGGCGCTCTTTCCGGCGGTTACATTGACGTTTTAATCACCGATTATCCTACCGCCAGGCTACTCGTCACCGCGTGATCATCCGTCAAAACATCTTTTCTCCTGCCTTTGCGTCCTCCAGGAAGACGCAAAGGCACATCAAATAACCTTTTATATTTCAATGTAGTAAACAGTTTAACCGCAGTTACCTCTTAACATTGCCTGCACATTTCGCGATCCAGATAAGTGTGATTGCCAGCACAATTGATAACTTTCCCTCTGGCCCCGGAGAAACTTTCTGGCTAAGGTATTAAATAAATAATCACTATCGAATATATATTCAGTGATTAAAAAAGTGATAACGAAATGTCACATCATGGCCTGCTATGCAGCAATGCGATAACGAGGAATGCTCGCCCTTCCCTTCGCGCCAGGACGACGTGTGACTCAGGAGACTATCTAATGCTGGCGACACAGAAAGAGTTCATCATTGCGCTCGATGAAGGTACTACGAATGCCAAAGCGGTGGTACTTGACGGCCATGGCAACGTGATTGTGAAGTTTTCTCAACCGTTAGCGATCCAGACACCGCGCGATGGCTGGGTAGAACAATCCGGAGAGGCATTAGTCGAGGCCTCGCTGGCGGTGATAGCCTACGCTATCGACCATGTTGGCGCAGAAAACGTGGCAGCATTAGCCATCAGCAACCAACGCGAAACCGCCATCGGCTGGTATCGCCAGAGCGGTAAACCGATTAATGCCGCCATCACCTGGCAATGTACCCGCAGCGCCGGTTTCTGTGAAGCGCTGCGCCGCGACCACAAAGAATCGCTTATTAAATCCACCACCGGGCTGCCGATCGCCCCGCTGTTTTCCGCCTCAAAAATGCGCTGGCTGCTGGAGTCGCTGCCGGAAGGCCGGGCGATGGCAGAACGCGGGGAGATTTGCCTCGGCACCATCGATAGCTGGCTGCTGTGGAACCTGACGCAAGGCGCAGCATTCCGCTGCGATTACTCCAACGCCGCGCGGACGCAGCTACTTAATTTACATACCGGGCAATGGGATGACGAAATGCTGGCGCTGTTCCAGATCCCTCGCGCCGCTCTCCCGGAGATAAAACCTTCCAGCGGGTTATTCGGCTATACCCGCGGGCTGGCTGCTATTCCTGACGGTATCCCGATAATGGCGATGGTCGGCGATTCACACGCTGCGTTGTTTGGGCATGCGCTCGGCGAACTGGGCTGCGTTAAGGCTACTTATGGAACGGGATCGTCAGTCATGGCGCCGGTGAAGTCAGCCCAATGCGATATTGCCGCACTGGCTACCACCATCGCCTGGCATGATGGCGACAGCATCATTTATGGTCTGGAAGGCAACATTCCTCATACCGGCGATGCGGTGGCCTGGATGGCTGATAGTACGGGGTTAAGCGAGCTCTCCGAACGCGAACTGGCCCACGAGCTTAATACCCTGCCGGCCTCCGTCGACTCAACGCTGGGCGTCTATTTTGTCCCCGCGCTGACCGGTCTTGGCGCCCCCTGGTGGGACGACAGCGCGCGCGGAACGATCTGCGGACTCAGCCGCGGCGTCAAGCGCGCCCACCTGATTCGCGCCGCGCTGGAAGCCATCACCTACCAGATTGCTGATGTGGTAATTGCCATGCGGCAACATGACGACTTCCACCTGGCGGCGCTGATGGTCGATGGCGGGCCGACAAAAAACGACTGGCTGATGCAATACCAGGCCGATCTGCTGGGTTGCCCGGTGATGCGCAGCGATGTCCCCGAGCTGTCGGCAATTGGCGCGGCCCTGCTGGCCCGCAAAGCGATGCAACCCGGTACGCGAATTGATTTAAGCGCTTTTTTAACCGAACACAGCGAATTTCGCCCCGATATGGCGCGCCATCTGCGGTTACAGAAAAGATGGCAGGAATGGCGTCATGCGGTGGACAGAACATTATGGAAACCGGCCCCGTCCGCCTGACGCCCCACCAGGGATCTTGCTGCGCGACGAACCTGAATCAACAACATAAGGAGAGATCCGGCCCATACAACTGATTTTCAGGCTTTGCGTTGTTTCACCGTACCCGACAATAACAACATAGAGAGAACATTGTCATGAAATTACGTTTAACGCTGTTAACTGCTGCCACCCTGAGCGCTTTTTCACTTTCTGCTCAGGCGCTAGAAAAAGGCACCATTATGATTATGGTCAATTCACTGGATAATCCGTATTACGCCTCTGAAGCTAAAGGCGCCAGTGAAAAAGCCAAAGAGCTGGGATATAAAACGACGGTTCTGTCACATGGCGAAGATGTAAAAAAGCAGAACGAACTTATTGATACCGCCATTGGTAAAAAAGTTCAGGGTATTATTCTCGATAACGCCGACTCAACCGCCAGTGTCGCCGCCATTGAAAAAGCCAAAAATGCAGGTATTCCCGTGATATTAATCAACAGAGAAATCCCTGTCGATAATATTGCGCTTGAGCAAATTACGCATAATAACTTCCAGGCGGGTTCGGAAGTCGCCAACGTATTTGTTGAGAAAATGGCGGAGAAAGGAAAATACGCAGAGCTCACCTGCAACCTTGCTGATAATAACTGCGTGACCCGCTCTAAATCTTTCCATCAGGTGATCGACCAGTATCCTGACATGGTCAGCGTCGCCAGACAGGATGCCAAAGGAACGTTAATCGACGGTAAACGCATTATGGACAGCATCCTGCAGGCTCATCCGGACGTCAAAGGGGTGATTTGCGGTAACGGCCCTGTCGCTCTGGGCGCTATCGCCGCCCTGAAAGCAGCGAACCGTTCGGACGTGGTGGTGGTCGGCATCGACGGCAGCAATGACGAGCGTGACGCGGTTAAAGCGGGAACCCTGCAGGCCACCGTGATGCTGCAGGCCCAGTCCATCGCCGCTCAAGGGGTTAGCGACCTCGATAACTTCCTGCAAAAAGGGGTGAAACCGGCGAAACAGCGCGTCATGTTCCGCGGCATCCTGATCACCAAAGATAACGCAGACAAAGTTCAGGACTTCAATATCAAGTCCTGAGTTCGGGTTGTTGCGCCCCTTTCGGGGCGCACAGGAGAGTCTCATG
>NZ_JBCNNS010000279.1:0-2743 GCF_039594335.1 Raoultella sp. | reverse complement strand
ATCGTGCAGTCGCCAGTATTCTACGGTCATGCGCAGATGGTGAACTTCGAAGCGATGCGTCCGCTGGCGGCAGAAGAGGCCCGCGATGCCTTTGCTCGCGGCGAAGATATTGAGCTGTCCGCCGAGCGCGAATTCCCGACTCAGGTCGGCGATGCTTCAGGTACCGCGCAACTTTCCGTCGGCTGTGTGCGCAATGATTACGGCATGCCGGAACAGATTCAGTTTTGGTCTGTTGCCGATAACGTGCGCTTCGGCGGCGCGCTGATGGCTGTGAAAATTGCGGAGAAACTGGTGCAGGAGTATTTGTACTGATGTCAGAGAGGGAACAGCAGCCGGTCTATAAAATCGCGCTGGGCATCGAGTACGACGGTAGCAAATATTACGGCTGGCAACGGCAGAATGAAGTTCGCAGCGTGCAGGAGAAGCTGGAAAAGGCGCTCTCGCAGGTGGCAAATGAACCGATTAACGTATTCTGCGCCGGTCGCACCGACGCCGGTGTTCATGGCACTGGCCAGGTCGTGCATTTTGAGACCCACGCGCTGCGCAAAGACGCGGCCTGGACGCTGGGAGTCAATGCGAATTTGCCGGGTGATATCGCCGTCCGCTGGGTGAAACATGTCCCGGACGATTTTCACGCCCGTTTCAGCGCCACGGCACGTCGCTACCGTTACGTCATCTATAATCACCGTCTGCGCCCGGCGGTGTTAAGCCAGGGCGTAACGCATTATCATCAGCCTCTGGATGCGGAGCGGATGCAGCGCGCCGCCCAGTGTTTGCTGGGTGAAAATGATTTCACCTCATTCCGCGCGGTGCAGTGCCAGTCGCGCACGCCATGGCGGAATATTAACCATATTAGCGTCACGCGTTATGGCCCCTATGTGGTGGTGGATATCAAAGCTAATGCCTTTGTACATCATATGGTAAGGAATATTGTCGGCAGCCTGATGGAAGTGGGGGCCGGTAACCAGCCAGAGAGCTGGATTGCAGAACTTCTGGCGGCGAAAGACAGGACGCTGGCCGCCGCGACGGCAAAAGCAGAAGGGTTGTATCTGGTGTCGGTGGATTATCCGGCCCGCTACGATCTGCCGGTAATGCCGATGGGCCCGCTGTTCCTGGCGGACTAACATTAACGCTTTATCCTTCAGGCTGCCTGTTTGCTGGCCGCATCTGAGCGTTTCGGTCGGGGATTTTTTCTGCGACCGAAAACGACCGGTTTGTCGTCGCACTGCATCCTGGCCGATTTTGTGTCGTGTCATTAAGGACTCATACAATATGGACCTGATTCGCTTTTTAATTGATTTCATCCTGCATATTGATGTTCATCTGGCTGAGCTGGTTGCCAGTTATGGTGTCTGGGTATACGCCATTCTGTTTTTGATTCTGTTCTGCGAAACGGGTCTGGTGGTGACGCCATTCCTGCCTGGTGATTCGCTGCTGTTCGTGGCCGGCGCACTGTCGGCGCTGCCGACGAATGATCTGAACGTGCATTTGATGGTGGCATTGATGGTCATTGCGGCAATTGTCGGTGATGCGCTGAACTACACTATCGGACGGCTATTTGGCGAAAAGCTCTTCAGTAACCCTGACTCGAAGATTTTCCGTCGTAGCTACCTGGATAAAACCCATTCGTTCTATGAGCGCCACGGCGGCAAAACGATTATCCTTGCGCGTTTTGTGCCGATCGTCAGAACCTTCGCGCCGTTTGTGGCGGGAATGGGCCATATGTCCTATCGTCATTTTGCAGCGTATAACGTGGTTGGTGCGCTGCTGTGGGTTCTGCTGTTTACCTACGCAGGCTACCTGTTCGGCGATTTGCCGATCGTTCAGGAAAACCTGAAGCTGCTGATTGTCGCCATTATTGTTTTGTCGGTGCTGCCAGGGGTCATTGAAATTATTCGCCACAAACGCGCAGCGGCGAAGCAGACGAAATAATCCTCCTGCCTTTATCTTCTTCGGGCAGCACGTCGCTGCCCGAAGAGGGAAGTGTGAGCGGTACGACCACTTTTTTATCCCATGTTACGGGATGTTATGATTTAATGTGCAACATTCATGGTCTGTAAGGGTCAAAAATGGCATTATGCGCCCCTTACGACAAAACTGGCATCGACCAGGTTCAGGCAGAAAGGTTATCAATGAGCTGGATTGAACGAATTAAAAGCAATATCACTCCCACCCGCAAGGCAAGCATTCCTGAGGGTGTATGGACCAAGTGCGACAGCTGCGGGCAGGTTTTGTACCGCGCAGAGCTGGAGCGCAACCTGGAGGTTTGCCCTAAGTGCGATCACCACATGCGTATGTCGGCGCGTAATCGCCTGCATAGCCTGTTGGACGAAGGTTCCCTGGTGGAACTGGGAAGCGAGCTCGAGCCGAAAGATGTGCTGAAGTTCCGCGATTCGAAAAAATACAAAGACCGTCTGGCGTCGGCTCAAAAAGAGACCGGTGAAAAAGATGCGCTGGTGGTCATGAAGGGCACTCTGCACGACATGCCGGTTGTCGCAGCAGCATTCGAATTCTCCTTTATGGGCGGTTCGATGGGGTCGGTGGTTGGCGCTCGCTTCGTGCGCGCGGTAGAACAGGCGCTGGAAGATAACTGCCCGCTGGTTTGCTTCTCCGCTTCCGGCGGCGCGCGTATGCAGGAAGCGCTGATGTCGCTGATGCAGATGGCGAAAACGTCAGCCGCACTGGCGAAAATGCAGGAGCGTGGTTTACCGTATATCTCCGTACTGACCGACCCGACTATGGG
>NZ_JBCNNS010000278.1:0-2746 GCF_039594335.1 Raoultella sp. | reverse complement strand
CACACACGCGACAGGTGCGGGCGTAGTACAATGGGTGGTTTAAGTTGTACTTGTAAAGCAGGACAACGTAACTGACTGAATAATCTAACTTATTGATTGTTCAGGAGAATTGGAGCGGGCGAAGGGAATCGAACCCTCGTATAGAGCTTGGGAAGCTCTCGTTCTACCATTGAACTACGCCCGCTTTGAGGTGCGAGGGCCATTATAGACCTTACGCACCGTCTTACAAGACTGAATCACACCAACTGCTGATAAAATAACCTTTTAGCACTTAGGTTTACTGCCCTGGGGCGGTAAATAGCGCAGTGGATCGATAGCCGTCGCCCGATAGCGAATCTGGAAATGCAGGCGCACAGAATCGGCGTCGCTACTTCCCATCGTGGCTATCTGCTGACCAATCTTCACGTTCTGACCGTTATTGACCATCATTTTTTCATTATGGGCATAGGCGCTAATGTAATCCTCGCCGTGTTTAATCATGATCAGATTACCGTAGCCGCGGAGCTGATTACCGACGTACACCACTTTACCCGCCCCTGCCGCATAAACCGGCTGGCCGCGCGTGCCGGCAATATCAATCCCCTTATTACCACCATCATTTGATGAATAAGGCAGGATAACTTTACCACTGGTCGGCCAGCGCCAGCAGCGTTGCCCCACCGGAGGCCAGGAGACCGGCGGCAGCGTCGCCGGCGGCTTACTGGCCGCGGTGCGCGTAACGGCGCGACTCTTCCCGGATGAACTACCCTTTGTGGAGCCCGAGGCAGGATTCAGCTTCAGACGCTGTCCAACCTCAATGGTATACGGTGGGGAGATATTATTCAGTCGGGCCAGATCTTTAATGCTGGTACCGGTCGTCCGGGAAATACGGTACAACGTATCGCCGCGTTTCACGGTGTAGACGGAACCGGAATCAGATGAACTGGAACATCCTGCAATCACCAGGCTGCTGACCAACATCATCATGATAAAAAAGCGTTTTCTCATCAGGCGTCCTGCACTCAGCACAGCTCTCATCTCTTCACAACGGGCGACTATCATACCAGCCCACCGGCAGATCCCCAATCGATACACTTATGTTGTCAGATTCGGGTTTCCCCCATCAGCAGTGCCGGCAGCGCGTTTTGGTAATGCCTTTCACGCGGTTATCGGCTACCCTAGCGGCGAGCATGTGACCAGGAGAGTTTATGCCGGGTCATTTTTATTATCAGGAGTTGTCATGACCGGGGAACATGTCATTTTGCTCGATGAGCAAAATAAGCCTGTTGGCAGGCTGGAAAAATATGCCGCCCATACCCTCAATACCCCTTTGCATCTCGCCTTTTCCTGCTGGTTATTTAATGATCATGGCCAGCTACTGGTGACGCGTCGTTCTTTGGACAAAAAAGCCTGGCCCGGCGTCTGGACCAACTCCGTCTGCGGACATCCCCAGAGCGGAGAGACGTTTGAACAGGCCGTGACGCGACGCAGCCGTTTTGAACTGGGCGTTAACATTGCCAACATCGCCTCCGTTCATCCGGCGTTTCGTTACCGGGCGGTGGCCCCAAACGGGATTGTCGAAAACGAAGTCTGCCCGGTTTACGCCGCACGGATTATCAGCCCGGTGCTGGCCAATAGCGACGAGGTTATGGACTATCAGTGGTGTGAGCTGGAGGATTTACTGCAGGCGCTGGCATTCACACCGTGGGCCTACAGTCCATGGATGGTGCTCGAAGCAGCTGATGATAATGCCCGACAGGCGTTAAGAAACTATGTCACGCAGTTGCGCTATTAATAGTATTGCCGGATAGCGATTGCTTCCGCTCCCGGCTCGCGCAGCAGGTAGCTGAAGCGCAAACAAAAACCCCGGCCTGTAGCCGGGGTTGCCCTTTTGACGGTCGGTCTTATTTAACCGGACGCATTGCCGGGAACAGGATGACGTCGCGGATAGTGTGGCTGTTGGTAAACAGCATCACCATCCGGTCAATACCGATGCCCAGACCGGCGGTCGGCGGCAGACCATGTTCCAGTGCGGTCACGTAGTCTTCATCGTAGAACATCGCTTCATCGTCACCGGCGGCTTTCGCATTCACCTGATCCTGGAAGCGCTGCGCCTGATCTTCCGCATCGTTCAACTCGCTGAAGCCGTTACCGATTTCACGACCGCCGATAAAGAACTCAAAGCGGTCGGTGATTTCCGGGTTCTGGTCATTGCGACGTGCCAGCGGAGAGACTTCCGCCGGGTATTCGGTGATAAAGGTCGGCTGAATCAGGTGCGCTTCCGCCACTTCTTCAAAGATCTCCGTCACGATACGGCCCAGACCCCAGCTCTTCTCAACGTGAATGCCGATAGACTCTGCAATCGCTTTTGCGGAATCGAAGTTATCCAGATCCGCCATCTCGGTTTCCGGACGGTATTTCTTGATAGCTTCACGCATGGTCAGTTTTTCAAACGGCTTACCGAAGTCGAAGGTCTGATCGCCGTAAGGAACCGCGGTGTTGCCCAGAATATCCTGCGCCAGGGTGCGGAACAGGGATTCGGTCAGCTCGATCAGATCTTTATAGTCCGCGTACGCCATATAGAGTTCCATCATGGTGAACTCTGGGTTGTGACGCACGGAGATGCCTTCATTACGGAAGTTACGGTTGATTTCGAACACGCGCTCGAAGCCGCCCACAACCAGACGCTTCAGATACAGTTCCGGCGCGATACGCAGGTACATATCCATATCCAGGGCGTTGTGATGGGTGATAAACGGGCGAGCAG
>NZ_JBCNNS010000277.1:0-2780 GCF_039594335.1 Raoultella sp. | reverse complement strand
TTCGTGTTCAGGAAAAAGCGGTGCGTGGCACAATCTCTAACCGCCTGAAAAATGCGCTCACCAGCGATCCGGCGAAGCTGGATGCTGAGATCCAGAAAGCGAATCTGCAGCGGGTGGATGTGGCGGCGCTCTTCGCGGAAGCAGATACCCTGCTGGTTAAGTTTTCCCTGCGCGTGCTGGGGAATTTGTCCACCCCCTCTGTGTGTAACGACCGCGATTATCAGGATGCGCTTCGGCAGGTGATCGATGGTTATATCCGGGAAAATGGTTTTGCCGAACTGGCACGCCGCTATGCCACCAATCTGGCTAACGGGCGCTTTTTATGGCGTAACCGCGTAGGCGCTGAAAAAATTGTTGTTAAGGTCACTGGCAGCAAGGAATGGACGTTTGACGCGCACGAATATGGTTTGCGTGATTTTTCTGCCAGCAATAAGTCGCTCGACGAACTGGCCCGGGAAATTGAAAAAGGCCTCAGCGGAGAAGGATTTGTCCTCCTCAATGTAGAAGCTAGGGTGTTCCTGGGCGCGGGGCAAGAGGTTTTCCCATCGCAGGAGCTGGTGCTGGACAGTAACAGCAACAAAAGCCGCCTGTTATATCAGGTAGATAATATCGCGGGCATGCACTCGCAGAAGATTGGCAATGCGCTTCGCACTATCGATACGTGGCATCCTGAGGCTGACGAACTTGGCGCGATAGCCGTTGAGCCATATGGTTCTGTCACCAGTCGCGGCGTGGCCTGTCGTCAGCCGAGAGAGAAAATGGATTTTTACACTCTCCTCGATAACTGGGTCACCAAAGGACAGACGCCGGACAAAAATCAGCAGCACTACGTTATGGCTGTATTGATCCGCGGCGGTGTGTTCGGCGAGAAGAGCGAGTAAGGAGTTGTTATGGATCACTATCTGGAGATCCGCGTGCTACCTGACCCGGAGTTCAGCGAGGAGATGCTGATGGCGGCACTGGTTGCCAGGCTGCATCGCGCTCTGGGGAGGCGAGGAAAGGGCGATATTGGCGTGAGCTTTCCGTCACATCATATCAAGCCCGGCGATGTCTTGCGTCTGCACGGCCAACACCGGGCCTTAAATGAACTTGAGTCAATGGGATGGCGAAAAGGGTTGAATGATTACTGCCTGTGTTCGCAGGTACAGCCCGTGCCGGAGTCGGCAAGCTGGCGCTGCGTCAGCCGCGTTCAGGTAAAAAGCAGCCCAGAGCGGCTTTTACGACGCTCGGTCAGAAAGGGGTGGTTAACCGAAGAAGAGGCGCAGAAACGCTTGGCGACGATGGAAGAAGAACGGACTGATTTGCCGTGGCTTAATTTGCGCAGCCTCTCTTCGGGACAATCGTACCGGCTGTTTATTCGTCATGGCGATTTACTCTCGGCACCCGTTGCGGGACTGTTTTCGACCTATGGGCTAAGCGCGACCGCCACCGTTCCCTGGTTTTGATACACAAAACCGCATCGGCTCTCAAGATGCGGTTTTTTCTGCCAGACGGGTATCAAAAACAAAAGGGTACTGCTGAACGAAGTCGAGTTCCTGATGAAACGCAGGATGCAACGGGTTAAGAATTGCGTTGTTTTCATAAGGGATGATGCAGGAAGGCAGTACTAACGCCAGCGCGCTGGTGGCCTGTAACCAGCCAGTCCCTAAATCCATGGTGGATACCGGAGCCGGGTTTTCCCGCCAGTCCTCAGGTAACCAGTGTTGTTCCAGATATTCAATCTGGTCGTCTGGAATGTCGATACTGAAAAGCTGGTACTGATTAAGCACCGCGTCTTTTTAACGTGCACCAAGTATTTCGAGCGAGACCAGCGAGATGGCCGTGGACACATATACGGCAGGATGGCCCTTATGATTCCAGCGGCCGCCATACTGGCTTGCACCGCTTCCACTCCATGCCTCGCTGGCGTACCGTCCCATCACCAGGCGATAAAAAATCATGCAAACACTCCATGCTCCAGGCGGCCAATTAAATCGGTTACCTCAAGTGCGCCGGTCTCAGTTGCAATGAGATCGACCGGAGCAACATTGCCCAGCCCACGCACCGGGGATTGTAGCCAGTTCCAGGCTTCATCTTTGCTGCCGAAATAATCAACGGCGGCGTCGAGCACCCGAACGAAGCGTGCTACCCGCTCACTTTCATCGGGAGTGAGGGTTCGCCCCGCACTTTTGCGACGAGCAACGTTGCGCTCATTAATGCCCGTTACGCGAAGAATGTCCGCTTTAGACATCTCGGTCCATTCATGAATATTATCGAGTACGCTGACCGGTAGCCCCTGATTGAGAAATTCGATCAGCCGCATTCCCCGATTTGCAGGCAAACCGGCATAGCGCCAGAGCGCGTTGTCAGCAGGCTTCTGCTCGGGAACCCATGTTCTCATTTTTCATCACCTGTTTTCTGCCATTTGTCATGGTTAAGTATAGTCATTTGTCTGAGGTTTAGCAGGGCGATTTTTTGACGAGTCGTGCACCCCTGTCAGATGCCGGAGACCCTTTTTCGATATTGATTTTTAATTATATGATTTTAAAGATTATTTTTTACAGGCTGAAAAAAAGGGGAGAGGCGTCATTATATGAGGTTATTTCGTGAAATCAGTAGATTATGGAGATATTATGTCAGTGCACTGCCGTACAGGCAGCTTAGAAAATCATTTGTCGGGAAAAATAGAGTATTTTTGTGTGCACTGCCGTACAGGCAGCTTAGAAAGCCACCGGAAAACTCGTTATGCCCGTTGTACTGTGCACTGCCGTACAGGCAGCTTAGAAAGATATGGATGCCAG
>NZ_JBCNNS010000276.1:0-2801 GCF_039594335.1 Raoultella sp. | reverse complement strand
GTCAGGCGATCGTTATCGCCGTAGTCACGGCAGGTCGCCACATCGTGATAGCCCGCGTCACGGAACAGCGCCCGTACCGCGTCCCCCTGTTTCCAGCCGTGTTCCAGCAACATCAGTCCGTCGGGCGCCAGGAAACGACGCCCTTCCCGGATGATATGAGCGAGGTCGGCCAGGCCGTTATCGGCAGCAACCAGCGCCGTTTTTGGCTCAAAACGAACATCGCCCTGCTCAAGATGCGGATCGGTTTCGTCGATATAGGGCGGGTTGCTGACAATCATTGTGAACTGCTGCCCGGCCAGCGCGCTGAACCAGTGGCTTTGCAGGACGGTAACGTTCTCGATGGCAAGGCGCTCGGCATTACGCGCGGCTAATGCCGCAGCATCGGGCATAAAATCAACCGCCATGATCTGACAGTCCGGACGTTCACTGGCTAACGCCAGGGCGATCGCGCCGGTGCCGGTGCCTAAATCCAGAATCCGGCACGGGGTAGCCGGCAGCCGCGCCAGTGCCTGCTCAACGAGGCATTCGGTGTCCGGACGCGGAATGAGGGTCGCAGGGGAAACCAGCAGCGGCAGCGACCAGAACTCACGCTCGCCCACCAGATGCGCTACCGGTTCACCGCGCTGGCGGCGGCTCAGCAGCGTCTCCAGCTGCGCCTGCTGTTCCAGGGTCAGCACCGTTTCACCGAAGGCAAGGAGATAGGTCCGTGCCTTGCCGGTGACGTGGCCTAACAAGATCTCGGCGTCGCGTCGCGGGCTTTCACTCTCGCCCAGTCGGGCAATCGCCTGCACCAGCCACTGTTGAAAGGTCATCATTCCTGCTCGGAAAGCGCGGCCAGCTGATCGGCCTGATATTCCTGAACAATCGGCTCAATCAGCATATCCAGTTTCCCTTCCATCGTTTCATCCAGACGATAAAGGGTCAGGTTGATGCGGTGGTCGGTAACGCGGCCCTGCGGGAAGTTATAGGTGCGGTTGCGATCGCTGCGATCGCCGCTGCCCAGCAGGTTGCGACGGGTTGACGCTTCCGCCTGCTGACGCTTGGCAATTTCCGCCGCGCGAATGCGCGCGCCGAGCACCGATAATGCTTTAGCTTTGTTTTTGTGCTGCGAACGCTCGTCCTGACACTCCACCACAATCCCGGTCGGTAAGTGGGTAATACGGATCGCGGAATCGGTGGTGTTAACGTGCTGACCACCGGCCCCGGAGGAACGGAAAGTATCAATACGCAAATCGCCCGGGTTGATCTCCGGCATTTCGGCTTCCGGCAGCTCCGGCATCACCGCCACGGTACAGGCGGAGGTATGAATGCGGCCCTGAGATTCGGTAGCCGGCACGCGCTGAACGCGATGACCGCCGGATTCAAATTTCAGGCGACCATACACGCCATCGCCGCTGATTTTGGCAATCACCTCTTTATAACCGCCATGTTCGCCTTCGTTAGCGCTGATGATCTCCACGCGCCAGCGGCGAGCCTCGGCATAGCGGCTGTACATACGGAACAGATCGCCGGCAAACAGTGCCGCTTCATCACCGCCGGTACCGGCGCGGACTTCGACAAAGGCGTTGCGTTCGTCATCCGGATCCTGCGGCAGCAGCAGCACCTGCAGCTGTTGCTCCATCTCTTCGCTTTTCGCTTTCGCATCGCGCAGCTCTTCCTGCGCCATCTCACGCATTTCCGGATCGTCAAGCATCATCTGTGCAGTGTCAATATCGTCCTGTACCTGGCGCCATTCGGTATAGCAGCGCGCCACGTCGCTCAGCTGCGCATATTCCCGCGACAGCGCGCGGAATCGATCCTGATCGGCGATGGTCGCAGCATCACCCAGCAGCGCCTGAACTTCTTCATGGCGTTCGTACAGAGCTTCCAGTTTGGCAACAATAGAAGGCTTCATAGGCGTGAATTCACCCTGTCCTGAAAAAAGAGAAATGTGCGCTATTCCAGCCCGAGGCTGTTGCGCAGAATATGCAGGCGTTCATCATCCCCGTCACGGGCTGCCTGCTGAAGAGATTTGGTTGGTGCGTGGATCAGGCGATTGGTCAGCTTCCGTGCCAGATCCTGCATAATTTCCTGCGCATCGCCGCCCTGCTCCAGCGCAGCCAGCGCTTTCGCCGTCAGCTCCTCACGGACCTGCTCGGACTGGGAACGATATTCGCGGATAGTCTCGCTGGCGCTCTGGGCACGCAGCCAGGCCATAAATTCGCTGGTTTCCTGCTCGACGATCGTTTCCGCCTGTACCGCCGCGGCTTTACGCTGCGCCAGGTTATGCTGAATGATGTTTTGCAGATCGTCCACGCTGTACAGATAGGCGTTTGCCAGCTTACCCACTTCGGGTTCGACATCGCGAGGCACCGCGATATCGACCAGCAGCATCGGCTGATTACGCCGCGCCTTCAGCGCACGTTCCACCATCCCCTTCCCGATAATCGGCAGCGGGCTGGCGGTCGAACTGATGATGATGTCGGCCTCTTTTAGCCGCTCATCGATATCGCTCAGGGTGATAACCTCCGCACCGACTTCCTCAGCCAGAACCTGCGCGCGCTCGCGGGTACGGTTGGCAATCACCATGTTGCGCACGTTGTGTTCGCGCAGATGGCGCGCCACCAGTTCAATGGTTTCTCCGGCCCCAACCAGCAACACCGTCACGCTTGAAAGGGATTCGAAGATTTGTCGTGCCAGCGTACAGGCGGCGAAAGCCACGGAGACCGCGCTGGCACCGATATCGGTTTCGGTACGGACGCGTTTTGCCACCGAGAACGACTTCTGGAACATCCGCTCCAGTTCGCTAACGTTAAGGTGAC
>NZ_JBCNNS010000275.1:0-2899 GCF_039594335.1 Raoultella sp. | reverse complement strand
TCCTGAAAAAACTTGATCGACAGCGCAATCAGCCCGAGTGAAAGACCAAAATAAACCGGCGCCAGCAACCAGCGTGAGGTATACATAGCATTTTCCAGAAAGCGTTCCATAAGATCCTGTGAGTTAACAAAAAACGTCCGGCATTATATCGCAACTCGCCGCTGCGATTGCAACCTCCCACCGCAGGGCCGCTGCGCATCGGGCATAAAAAAGGCTGGCACATGGCCAGCCTGAGAAGTGTCGTCGGGAGGGTTATTTCACTTTTACGGTTTCCTCACCCACCAGACCAATCTTCAGATAACCCGCCTGGTGCAGGGTATCCATGACCTTCATCATAGTCTCATAATCCACGGTTTTGTCCGCGCGGAAGAAGACGGTGGTGTCTTTCTTCCCTTCAGTCAGCGTATCCAGCGCGCCGATCATGCTCTCTTCGGTAATCGGATCGTTGCCGAGGAACATCGTTTTATCCGCTTTCACCGACAGATAAATCGGCTTTTCCGGACGTGGCTGCGGCTGACTTGAGGAGGCCGGAAGGTTGACCTTCACATCCACGGTCGCCAGCGGTGCCGCCACCATAAAGATGATCAACAGCACCAGCATGACGTCGATAAACGGCGTGACGTTGATGTCATGCATTTCGCCGTTATCATCGAGGTTTTCGTTAAAATGCATTGCCATAAAGCATTAACCTACTCGTAATTTTTGCGCGGTACGGACCGGTTTAACGCCGCTGGCGCTCAGATCCAGGTCACGGCTTTGCAGCAGCAGCACCTGCGCAGCAACATCGCCGAGCGACGCTTTGTAGCTGCCGATCATGCGGGCAAAAATATTATAGATAACCACGGCAGGAATCGCCGCAAACAGGCCGATGGCCGTCGCCAGCAGCGCTTCCGCAATGCCCGGCGCAACCACGGCAAGGTTAGTGGTCTGCGTCTGCGCAATGCCGATAAAGCTGTTCATGATACCCCAGACGGTACCAAACAGACCGACGAACGGGGAAATCGCCCCGATGGTCGCCAGATAACCGTTGCCACGGCCCATGTAACGGCCAACGAACGCCACGCGACGCTCAAGGCGGAAACCGGTACGTTCTTTAATCCCTTCGTTATCTTCGACGCCTTCAGAAAGAGCCAGCTCGTTCTGCGCTTCGTTAATAAGTTGCGAGCTTAAGCTTTTCGGGTGGAAACTGTTTGCGATATCGCTGGCCTGATCGAGGGAACGCGCGTCGCCGAGCAGTTGCTGTTCGCGCTTGAGGCGGCGCTTACTGGAAAGCATTTCAGCACCTTTGCCGAAAAAGATAGCCCAAGTGACTATCGACGCCAAAATCAGGCCAATCATCACGACCTTAACGACAATATCGGCATGATGATACATACCCCAAACGGACAGGTCCGCCTGCATCAAATTATTACCCACGCTGAATCTCCAGGACGTCAATCACAAAATCTGAGCACAATAATATCAAAAAAGCATCGAATTGATAGTGGTTCTCATTAGTATTTACACTGTGCAGCAAATCACGTTTAGATTCCTTGCGCTTACGCAGTAAAAAAGTGGTCGAATACGGATTTCGCAAAATTTTTGCCCGTATCGGCCATTCCCTGGTACAGGTTGAGCCATTCATGCTAGTTTAGACGTCCAGACGTATAAAAACAGGTAAAAAAACATGGCTGATAAACATCTTGATACCGCGCTGGTCAATGCCGGACGCAGTAAAAAATATACCCAAGGCTCGGTCAACAGCGTGATCCAGCGTGCTTCATCGCTGGTGTTCGAGACTGTCGAAGCTAAAAAACACGCCACCCGCAACCGGGCAAAAGGCGAGCTGTTTTACGGCCGCCGCGGGACATTGACTCACTTTTCGTTACAGGAAGCCATGTGCGAACTGGAAGGCGGCGCCGGATGCGCGCTGTTTCCCTGCGGCGCCGCCGCCGTTGCCAATACCATTCTGGCCTTCGTCGAACAAGGCGACCATGTCCTGATGACCAACACCGCGTATGAACCCAGCCAGGACTTTTGCACTAAAATCCTCGCCAAGATCGGCGTCACCACCAGTTGGTGTGATCCGCTGATTGGCGCCGATATTGCCCGCCAGATCCAACCCAACACCCGGGTGGTGTTCCTGGAATCACCTGGCTCTATCACCATGGAAGTTCACGACGTTCCGGCAATCGTTGCCGCAGTCCGCCGCGTTGCTCCGCAGGCGATTATCATGATCGACAACACCTGGGCTGCTGGCGTGCTGTTTAAAGCGCTGGATTTTGGCGTCGATATTTCCATTCAGGCCGGGACGAAATACCTGATTGGCCACTCTGATGCGATGGTCGGCACCGCGGTATCCAACGCACGCTGTTGGGATCAGCTGCGGGAAAATGCCTACCTGATGGGGCAAATGGTCGATGCGGATACCGCCTATATGACCAGCCGCGGCCTGCGCACTCTTGGCGTCCGCCTGCGTCAGCATCATGAAAGCAGTCTGCGTATCGCCGAATGGCTGGCGCAACATCCGCAGGTCGCTCGCGTCAACCACCCTGCGTTACCAGGTAGCAAGGGCCATGAGTTCTGGAAGCGCGATTTTACCGGCAGCAGTGGCCTGTTCTCATTTGTCCTCAATAAACGCCTGACCAACGCCGAGCTGGCTGTGTATCTCGACAACTTCAGCTTGTTCAGCATGGCCTACTCCTGGGGCGGCTTTGAATCGCTGATTCTGGCTAATCAGCCGGAACAAATCGCCGCCATCCGTCCGGAAGCTGAAGTTGATTTCAGCGGCACATTGATTCGCGTCCATATCGGGTTAGAAAATGTTGACGATCTGTTGGCGGATTTAGCGGCAGGCTTCTCACGTATCGTGTAAAGTGACAGCGAGTGGCAGCAATAGCGGACGTTTTGTCTAAGGCAG
>NZ_JBCNNS010000274.1:0-2910 GCF_039594335.1 Raoultella sp. | reverse complement strand
TCCTGACCTGGTGAAGAGGAAACTGCCTGTGGCTCAGACAACTATCCCACTCACACCCGAGCAAAGAATCAAGGAACCTGAAGAGCAGCCTGAACTGGCGAACCAGAAAGCTGATTTTTTGAATCGGTCAACCTGTTCAAGGACAGATGGTTATGACTGCTACCAGAATGCGCAGGCTGAGTGAGTCAACGGGATCCTGAAAAGGCGTTTTTACTCTCGCGGCCGGTCGACCTTGCACAGGCCAGAACGATGATAAAGAAATCCGTGACAATTTATAGCCACGAGCGGCCCCATATGACCCTGAAATACAAAACGCCCGATGATATTCATCAGGCGTTTTACAGGCAAAAACTGTCAATCTATAGCAGGACTAGTCACAGATTATTTGTCTCTGTTTTCCAGGTTTTCTACCTGCGGCAGACCTGTGGCCGAAGAGGCACTCAGCAGGCCCGATTGCGCGTAACCAAACAGCTTGTCACGGGTATCGGTAATATCCAGATTACGCATGGTCAGTTGACCAATGCGGTCCTCTGCCGAGAACATTGAGTCGCCTTTTTCCATCGTCAGACGTTCGGCTTTGTAGGTCAGATTATCGGAGACGGTATTCAGGATGGAGTAGTCGTTTCCGCGACGGAGTTCCAGCGTCACCTCACCGGTGATGGCACTGGCCACCCAACGCTGCAGCGCATCGCGCAGCATCAGGGCCTGGGAGTCAAACCAACGACCCTGATACAGCAGGCGGCCCAGCTGGCGACCATGGGCATGGTACTGCTCAATGGTATCTTCGTTATGAATACCGGTTAGCAGACGCTCATAAGCAATATGCAGCAGCGCCATCCCCGGGGCTTCATAAACACCGCGGCTTTTCGCTTCGATGATGCGGTTTTCGATCTGATCACTCATGCCCAGACCATGACGGCCGCCGATGCGGTTCGCTTCCAGCATCAGCTCGACATCATCACTGAAGGTTTTACCGTTCAACGCCACCGGGTGGCCTTGCTCAAAACGGATGGTCACTTCCTCGGCCGGGATTTTGACGCTTTCGTCCCAGAACTTAACGCCCATGATCGGGTTAACGATTTTCACGCTGGAGTTGAGGAACTCCAGATCCTTCGCTTCGTGGGTTGCGCCCAGCATATTGGAGTCAGTGGAGTAGGCTTTTTCAACGGACATTTTGTAGTCAAAGCCACAGGAAATCATGAACTCAGACATTTCCTGACGGCCGCCAAGCTCGTCGATAAAGTCGCTATCCAGCCACGGTTTGTAAATTTTCAGCTCGGCATTGGTCAGCAGGCCATAGCGATAGAAACGTTCGATATCGTTGCCTTTGTAAGTGCTGCCGTCACCCCAGATGTTGACGCCATCTTCCTTCATCGCTGCAACCAGCATGGTGCCGGTTACCGCACGGCCCAGCGGGGTGGTGTTAAAGTAGGTTAAACCGCCGGTGGTATTGTGGAAAGCACCACACTGAATCGCGGCGATACCTTCTGCAACCAACTGCTTACGGCAGTCGATCAGACGAGCGCCTTCTGCACCGTACTCTTTGGCGCGACGAGGGATTGCATCGTAATCTTCTTCGTCAGGCTGGCCCAGGTTTGCGGTATAGGCATAAGGAACAGCGCCTTTTTTACGCATCCACAGCAGTGCGGCGCTGGTATCCAGACCACCAGAGAAAGCGATACCAATACGTTGACCAACCGGGAGGTGCTTAAGAATCGTCGTCATAAAATAAAACCCTGCTAGATAGACTGTTGTGAGTTCGGTTTATCAAGTCGTAGAACCCGTCCCATTTGACTATTCTGCCTGCCAGTTTTTCTCCGGACAAAGAGCATAATCTTCACGAGCTTTGACGTTGCGCTGGTGACTGCGCGCTTTCCGTAACCAAAGAGGCGGTAACAATGACGTCAAATGGAATAGGTTATTATTGCATTTTTATGCACTAATTGTGAGTTTTCATTTAATCATCTTTTGCAGGTGACCGGAAGTGCTTCATTGCTTTTTTGCTAAAAAAGAGCGAGATGGCAGCACAAACGAGAACAGAGCGAGATGAAATACATGTTGACAAAATATAGAGTTTATCAATAAACTTTACCACGATTTTATGTCCCGTCCTCGGTACCAAATCCCAGCAGTATTTGCGTCTTTTGCTCAATAAGAGTAAAATATGCCACGTTTCAGGCGCGGGGTGGAGCAGCCTGGTAGCTCGTCGGGCTCATAACCCGAAGGTCGTCGGTTCAAATCCGGCCCCCGCAACCACTTTCCCATTGAGTACTTTTTCAAATATACTGTGAGGACTTGCTCCTTCGTATCCGAATTTGAAAGAATTCTCCTGGAAGGTGTTCCAGATCGCAGTTGCGATCGCAGGGTTCAGTTATCTAAAACCCCGATTTATCGGGGTTTTTTGTTATCTGACTTCAGAATAACTGGGCTATACGCCCTTTTTTTATGTCTTGGGGGTGGGTTTGTCCACATTAGAGCAAAAATTAACAGAGATGCTCACGGCGCCGGTTGAAGCGCTTGGCTTTGAGCTGGTCGGCATCGAATTCATTCGCGGTCGCACATCCACACTGCGCATCTATATTGATAGTGATGATGGCATCAATGTTGATGATTGTGCTGATGTGAGCCACCAGGTCAGCGCAGTCATGGATGTCGAAGATCCAATCACCGTAGCTTACAACCTGGAAGTGTCTTCACCTGGTCTCGATCGCCCGATGTTTACCGCCGAACACTATGAGCGTTTTTCCGGTGAGGAAGTCGCGCTGGTATTGCGTATGGCGGTGCAGAACCGTCGCAAATGGCAGGGCATTATCAAAGCGGTAGACGGTGAAATGATCACGGTAACCGTCGAAGGCAAAGATGAAGTGTTCGCGCTGAGTAACATCCAGAAGGCGAACCTGGTTCCCCACT
>NZ_JBCNNS010000273.1:0-2957 GCF_039594335.1 Raoultella sp. | reverse complement strand
TGGCATCCGGAAGTGCGTTTCTTCGAGTTGTATGATGAGAACAACGAACTGCGTGGCAGCTTCTATCTCGATCTTTATGCTCGCGAGCACAAACGCGGCGGGGCGTGGATGGACGACTGCGTCGGGCAGATGCGCAAACTCGACGGTTCACTGCAAAAGCCGGTCGCCTATCTGACCTGCAACTTCAACCGCCCGGTGAACGGTAAGCCGGCGCTGTTTACCCACGATGAAGTGATCACGTTGTTCCACGAATTTGGTCATGGTCTGCACCATATGCTGACCCGTATCGATACTGCCGGTGTCTCCGGCATCAGCGGGGTACCGTGGGATGCGGTCGAGCTGCCGAGCCAGTTTATGGAAAACTGGTGCTGGGAGCCGGAAGCGCTGGCGTTTATTTCCGGTCACTATGAAACCGGCGAACCGCTGCCGCAGGCGTTGCTGGAAAAAATGCTGGCGGCGAAAAACTATCAGGCCGCGCTGTTCATTCTGCGTCAGCTGGAGTTTGGCCTGTTCGACTTCCGCCTGCATGCGGAGTATCAGCCGGAACAGGGGGCCAAAATTCTCGAGACCCTCGCGGAAATCAAAAAGCAGGTCGCCGTGGTGCCTGGGCCTTCCTGGGGCCGCTTCCCGCATGCTTTCAGCCATATTTTTGCCGGGGGCTATGCAGCAGGCTACTACAGCTATCTGTGGGCCGATGTCCTGGCGGCGGATGCTTTCTCGCGCTTTGAAGAAGAGGGGATTTTCAACCGTGAAACCGGCCAGTCGTTCCTCGATAATATCCTGAGTCGCGGCGGTTCCGAAGAGCCAATGATACTGTTTAAACGCTTCCGCGGTCGCGAGCCGCAGCTGGATGCGATGCTGGAGCATTACGGTATTAAGGGTTAAGTCCGCTGTGAAGATCTGCTTAATTGATGAAACGGGCGCCGGAGACGGCGCCTTATCTGTTCTTGCCGCTCGCTGGGGCCTGATACAAGACGATGACAATCCGATGGTGCTGGCCATGACCTGCGATCATCTGGAGCTGCGTAAACGCGACGAGCCAAAGCTCGGCGGGATCTTCGTTGATTTCGTCGGCGGGACTTTGGCCCACCGACGTAAATTTGGCGGCGGTCGCGGCGAGGCGGTCGCGAAAGCGGTTGGTGTGAAAGGTGACTACTTGCCGGAGGTCGTGGATGCGACGGCAGGACTGGGGCGAGATGCCTTCGTGCTGGCCTCGGTAGGCTGCCGCGTGCGCATGCTGGAACGTCACCCGGTAGTGGCGGCCCTGCTTGATGACGGGCTGACTCGCGGCTACGCCGACCTGGAAATCGGCCCGTGGCTCCGGGAACGTTTGCAACTGATTCACGCCTCCAGCCTGACGGCGCTGACGGACATTACGCCGCGCCCGCAGGTGGTCTATCTTGATCCGATGTTCCCGCATAAGCAGAAAAGTGCGCTGGTGAAGAAAGAGATGCGTGTGTTTCAGTCGTTGGTGGGGCCGGATCTGGATGCCGACGGCCTGCTGGAGCCCGCGCGCCAGCTGGCGACCAAACGTGTGGTGGTGAAACGTCCGGACTATGCGCCGCCGCTGGCGGATGTCGCCACGCCGAACGCGGTGGTCACCAAGGGCCACCGCTTCGATATTTACGCCGGGACGCCCGAGTAGCGTTTCACTCTACGGATTATTCCGGATGGCGACCGGAAGCCTTATCCGGGATGTCTTTTCCGACGACCTGAAGCGCCGGACGAGTCTGTCATTGAAGCGCGGGACGGGATAGCCGCGCGGAAAGTGTCACTTCAGTGGCGTCAGCCGCTGAAGTTAAGCAGGGGCTTATTTTTCGCTCGACGGCGTGTAATCCTGAGCAAATCCGAGTTGCTCAACAAAAAAGACCGCCAGGCTCCCCTGGACGCCGTAATAACCAAATCGCTCCCATAATTCCGTAAAAAAATCATGAAGAACGGACGAGGTTGCTGCAACAACCCCGTAGGTGCAGTCGTTTCATATTCCTTCGCTTTGTCGGGCAATCCCAAAAAAGTATGAATGCGCATGCCTGAACGCGCTGGAAAAGGATGATGAAGCGCAATGATATGGTCATTGGCGTTATGAATAGATTATTATATGTATTTTTTATAATAACTGCTTGATAATACTAATGATTTATTAATTGATAAATATTATATTTTATGCCGTGGCGGTAAGCAATATTTGTGTCAACCCATGGACGCAGATGAAGGGGGAGTGGCAATATGCCTTTCATGAAAAAACAACAACGCCCGCAAAGGCGGGCGTTGGCACTCTGAGGGTTAACCGCGCAAACGGTTATTCGTCTTCTTCATCGCGCAGCGGCACAATCAGCATATCGACGTGAACGGTGTTGATGAGCTGACGTGCGGAAGACATCAGCTTGCTCCAGAAATCCTGATGGTGACCGCAGACCACCAGGTCCATATCGTATTTTTTAATCGCATCAACCAGCACCTGGCCGAGATCGCCGCTGCCGCTGAGGGTTTCGGTAATTGGATAGCCCGCATTGGTGGACAGCTCGCTCAGCGCGTGGTGTGTCTCTTCAGAAATGCGTTTCTGCATGTCGCCCAGGTTGACATCGATCAGACCGGTGTACAGGTCGGAGTAATTAACATCCACGTGAATCAGAGAGACTTTGGCATTATAAGGACGCGCCATAGAAACGGCTTTCTCTACCAGAACTTTGCTTTCTGGGGAGAGGTCTACTGCGATAAGAATATGTTTGTAAGCCATAGTGTTACTCCTTCCATAAGTTGTCGATGACCATTGGACCAGACAGCTGGTGCTGCCGCTTCGCCCGCGTCCTGCGTGCTAATCCGCGGGGGTTCAGCCCTTTAAGGACTTAATTGTAGAAGATATTTCTACCTTATAGCGCCCCCCACGCTCCGTCAATGCACCTGGTTCACCAAAAGTTAAACAAATAAATGCATCTTAGGTATTGATAACGATTAAC
>NZ_JBCNNS010000272.1:0-2965 GCF_039594335.1 Raoultella sp. | reverse complement strand
GCGACGCCGGGCATGATGTTAAAATCGTCCGTGCGGAAAGCGATTACGACGTCCAAAAACAAGTACAGAATTTCCTCTGGGCCGACGTGGTTATCTGGCAAATGCCGGGCTGGTGGATGGGCGCACCGTGGACCGTGAAAAAATATATTGATGACGTCTTCACCGAAGGGCATGGTTCGCTGTATGCCAGCGACGGGCGCACCCGCTCAGACGCCAGCAAAAAATATGGTTCCGGCGGGTTGATTCAGGGCAAGCAGTACATGCTCTCTCTGACCTGGAACGCGCCGCTGGATGCCTTCAACGATAAAGACCAGTTCTTCCACGGCGTGGGCGTTGACGGCGTTTATCTGCCGTTCCATAAAGCCAACCAGTTCCTCGGCATGACCCCTCTGCCAACCTTTATCGCCAACGACGTCATTAAAATGCCGGATATTCCGCGTGACATAGCAGAATATCGCAAGCATCTGGCGCAGATTTTTGGTTAACTAAAGATCTACATACAGAAGGAGTTGAGTTAATCATGTTGACAGTGATCGCAGAAATTCGCACACGCCCGGGACAACACCATCGCCAGGCGGTACTTGATCAGTTTGCAAAACTTGTTCCGGTCGTTTTACAGGAAGAAGGCTGCCACGGCTATGCGCCGCTGGTTGACCACGCCGCTGGCGTGAGTTTCCAGAGCACCTCTCCGGATTCAATCGTCATGGTTGAACAGTGGGAAAGCGTTGCCCATCTCGAAGCGCATCTGCAAACGCCGCATATGAAAGCCTACGGTGAAGCGGTGAAAGGCGATGTGCTGGAGACCAGTATCCGCATTCTGCAGTCCGGCATTTAAGCCTGCGCACGAAGAAAAACACAAGAAATGAGTCAGAACTGGCGAAATGCCAGTTCTGCTTAAACAACAGGTCAGGCTTCCAGATCCGCCATATCCCCTTTCTCCTGCAGCCAGTTACGACGGTCTTCCGAACGTTTCTTGGCTAATAGCATATCCATCATCGCCGTGGTCTGCTGCTCATCCTCATCACTGATAATCAACTGCACCAGGCGGCGGGTATTCGGGTCAAGCGTAGTTTCGCGTAGCTGCATCGGGTTCATTTCACCCAGCCCTTTAAAGCGCTGGACGTTCGGTTTGCCCTTCTTACGTTTGAGCTGCTCCAGCACACCGGCTTTCTCTTCTTCCGTCAGCGCGTAGTAAACCTCTTTGCCGAGATCGATACGGTACAAAGGCGGCAGCGCAACGTGAACATGCCCGTGTTTCACCAGCGTGCGGAAGTGCTTCACAAACAGCGCGCACAGCAGCGTAGCAATGTGCAGGCCGTCGGAGTCCGCATCCGCGAGAATGCAAATCTTGCCGTAGCGGAGCTGACTTAAGTCATCGCTGTCCGGATCGATACCGATAGCCACCGAAATGTCGTGGACCTCTTGCGACGCCAGCACTTCATCAGATGAGACTTCCCAGGTATTAAGGATTTTCCCCTTCAGCGGCATGATCGCCTGATATTCACGGTCGCGCGCCTGCTTGGCAGAACCGCCTGCCGAGTCCCCTTCCACCAGAAATAGCTCGGTACGGTTCAGATCCTGGGCGGTACAGTCCGCCAGCTTACCCGGCAGCGCAGGGCCGCTGGTCAGCTTTTTACGGACCACTTTTTTCGCCGCGCGCATCCGGCGCTGGGCGCTGGAGATAGCCATCTCTGCAAGCAGTTCCGCGGCCTGAACGTTCTGGTTCAGCCACAGGCTGAAGGCATCTTTTACCACGCCTGAGACAAACGCCGCGCACTGACGCGAAGAGAGACGCTCTTTAGTCTGACCAGCAAACTGCGGATCCTGCATTTTCACCGACAGCACATAGGCACAGCGATCCCAGATATCTTCCGCAGACAGCTTCACACCGCGCGGCAGGATATTGCGATATTCACAGAACTCGCGCATCGCTTCGAGCAACCCCTGGCGCAGGCCGTTGACATGGGTACCGCCCTGCATGGTCGGGATCAGGTTAACGTAGCTTTCAGTCAGCAATTCCCCACCTTCCGGTAACCACAGCAGCGCCCAGTCGACCGCTTCGGTTTCGCCGGAAAAGTTGCCGACGAACGGTTTTTCCGGCAGCAGCGGCAGGCCGTTCACTGCTTCGCACAGGTAGTCAGTCAGACCGTCCTGGTAACACCAGCGCTGTTCGCTGTTATTTACCTGATCACGGAAGACAATCTCGACTCCGGGGCAGAGCACGGCTTTGGCTTTTAGCACATGCGTCAGGCGCGAGACGGAAAAGCGTGGGCTATCAAAGAAACTCTCATCCGGCCAGAAATGCACGCTGGTTCCGGTATTACGTTTACCGCAGGTGCCGGTAATGTGGAGATCTTCAACTTTATCGCCGTGCTCAAAGGCGATGCTGTAGATCTGACCATCGCGGCGGACGTTCACTTCCACGCGCTTCGACAAGGCGTTGACGACCGAAATCCCCACCCCGTGCAGACCACCCGAGAACTGGTAGTTCTTGCTGGAGAATTTGCCGCCCGCATGCAGCCGGCACAGAATCAGCTCAACCGCCGGCACCCCTTCTTCCGGGTGGATATCAACCGGCATCCCGCGTCCATCATCAATCACTTCCAGCGATTGATCGGCATGAAGAATGACCTCCACGCGTTTCGCATGGCCAGCCAGTGCTTCATCCACACTGTTATCAATAACTTCCTGTCCAAGATGGTTAGGACGTGTTGTGTCAGTGTACATCCCCGGACGGCGGCGAACCGGCTCTAGCCCGGTGAGTACCTCAATGGCATCAGCGTTATATGAAGATTGCGTCATGGTGTGTATTCGTAGGTCATCCAGGGCCGCTTAACGCAGACCCAGAAAATCGATAATCTGAGTGAAATGATCTTCAAAGCCGACAAATGCGTGATTGCCGCCCTCCTCTACCGTCTGCCGGCATGAGGCGTAGTAAGCAACGGCCTGGCGGTAATCAAGCACT
>NZ_JBCNNS010000271.1:0-2966 GCF_039594335.1 Raoultella sp. | reverse complement strand
GCGCAGCAGGAACTCATGCATCGGCAACTGCTCAAGGTGCTGTTCACGCACCAGCTGGAAGGCTTTCTCCTGGCTCTCCCAGGCAGCCTGCAGGAAGCCCTGGGCAAAGAGAATTTCACTTTGCTGGATAATGCTCCACAGCGCGTAATGCCACACGTCGTGACGGCGGGCCATCTGTTCGGTCTGCTGCATCACGGCGAGGGATTTGGTCAGTTTCCCCTTGCAATGGAGGACTTCGCCATGCACCGAGGTGGCGACGATGCGGCTGTAATAGTTGGCCAGCGGCAGCTCTTCCAGGGCAACCATCGACAGACGTTCCGCTTCGTCCTGGTCGCCGTCGTTAATCGCTACCTGTGCGCGCAGCGCGTTGAAATCGCCATGCATCGCGGTGTCCATTTCCACACTCATCTCCTGCTCGGCGCGCGCCAGCAGGGTGTTGACTTCGCTGTAACGATGCTGGCTCTGCATCAGCCAGGCCTGCAGCAGGATCAGGCGCGGATTTTCCAGCAGATTTGACCAGGGCAGCGCCGACAGCGACTGCTCCAGCAGCCCTAGTTCGCTATGGTTAAACATGCCCCAGGCGTGGTTGAGTAAGATATCGCGCAGCATTTTGGCATCGCCAGCGGCCAGCGCATGATGAATGGCCTCGCTGGGGAACCCTTGCGCCATCCAGCTTTCCGCCGCAGCGCGGTGGATCTCCGGCAGTTCAACCGCCAGCTCCCACTGACAACGCTGGCGCAGGAAGCTGCCAAACAGCGGGTGATAGCGGAACCATTCACCGGAATCATCCATCCGCTGCAGGAATAGCCCCTGGCGTTCGATCTCCTCCAGCTGCATCTGGCCATTCTCTTCGCCGGTGACGCGCACGATTAACGCGTCGTTCATCGAGCGCAGCAGAGAACTCTTCAGCAAAAAGTTACGCGTGCGGGCGTCGACGTTATCCAGTACTTCATCCACCAGATAATCCGACAGATGGCTGGCGTTAATCCCGGCGAGGCGGCGGGCGGAGTGTTGGGCGGAAGAGTTATTCTGGCGGGCGGAGAGGGCGATGAGCTGCAGCGCGGTGGCCCACCCGGCGACATCGTCGCACAGCCGGCTGCTGTCGTCGGCTTCGATTGGCGACGTCAGACGGCAGTCGAAAAATTGTTTCGCTTCCTGGTGGGTAAAGGCCAGCTGCTGGCTGCCAATCTCCAGAAGCTGATCGCGGACGCGCAGGTTGGCAATGCCCAGCTGCGGCAGGTTACGCGACAGCACCACCAGGGTCATATTCTCCGGCTGATGGCGCAGGAAAAAGCGCATCGCGTCATGGATCACCGGATTATTGATCAGGTGATAATCATCAATGACGAGGTACAGCGGGCGCTGCCAGTCGGCGAGTTCAATAAACAGCTGCGCAAAAAGAGAGGAGAGGCTGGCGTACTGGCGCTTTTGCACCATCGCTTCACTGGCCCCGCAGTGGTTGCCGGTGGCCTGCTGGATCGCCGCGATCAGATAGCTGGCAAAACGCTCCTGCTGATTGTCGCCTTCGTCCAGCGAAAACCACCCGAGATCGTTTTTACCCGCGGCCCACTGAGAAATGAGCGTTGTTTTACCGTACCCGGCAGGGCTGGTGATCAGCACGAGACGATAATTGTTCGCGCCGGAAAGTTTCGCCAGTAAACGCTCACGAACCACAGTGTGTTCAAGGCGGACCGGACGACTTAATTTGGACGGAATCAACATAGTTCTACATTTCGCTGTGCAAGAGAGAGGTTGCGATTTTTTTTGCGCTTCGTAATTAATATCTAATAAGGTCGGTGATTATGAAATTTATTGCAAGTTATGTCCGAACTTTATGCTCTTGAATTTGCTCTATGTCACAAATTTTGACATTGGTTGAGAATGGGGAAAAATCGCAGGCAGAACTCGCCGCCAGCGGTTTTCAGGCGGCGGCTGGCGGAGCGGGGAGAGATTTATTTTATGTGAAGAGTAGTTGTTTGTTTTTATTAAATTATTGTCAGTGATTTCTTAGAAGTAATCTTTTTTGCGGATCAATGTGATGAAATGTGCTTATTTCTCCAGAGCTCTCTATTTATTTTTTTAATAACCTGGCGAGAGGCGGAAAGATTTTTAGCGCGTATTGGCCTGTAACAAATTTTTTCCCTGCGGACGTAACCTCTCGATTGTCATATCGCGGTGATTTTTACAGCATATTTTTGCCTTCTCACCCACACTATAGTGTCCAGGATCACACTTTTCGCTCATCCCCGCCACTCCTCCCTGTCTAATCCCCGTCGGGATGAGGACGATGAATCGGGAGGTCGGCACACTAGCGCCATCGTTTTAGTAAAGGACCCGGATCTCATTATGTCACAGACTTCATTTAACAAAGCTCAGTTTCAGGCTGCACTGACGCGTCAGTGGCAGCATTTTGGTTTACAGTCCGCTTCCGAGATGACACAGCGTCAATGGTGGCGCGCGGTCAGCGGAGCGCTGGCGGAACTTCTGGCGGCGCAGCCGGTAGCGAAACCGGCGCAAGGACAGCGTCACGTTAACTACATCTCGATGGAGTTTCTGATTGGTCGCCTGACCGGCAACAACCTGCTCAACCTGGGCTGGTACGAGGGCGTTAGCGACGCGCTGAAAGGCTACGACGTCAACCTCACCGATCTGCTGGAAGAAGAGACAGACCCGGCGCTGGGTAACGGCGGCCTGGGACGTCTGGCAGCCTGCTTCCTCGACTCCATGGCGACGGTGGGGCAGTCGGCGACCGGTTACGGCCTCAACTATCAGTATGGTCTGTTCCGCCAGTCCTTTGACGATGGCCAGCAGATGGAAGCCCCGGACGACTGGGGGCGTAACAGCTACCCGTGGTTCCGCCATAACGAGGCGCTGGATGTCCAGGTCGGCATCGGCGGGAAAGTCAGCAAAAACGGCGAATGGCAGCCGGCGTTCGTCATTACCGGCGAAGCCTGGGACCTGCCGGT
>NZ_JBCNNS010000270.1:0-2996 GCF_039594335.1 Raoultella sp. | reverse complement strand
CCGACATATACATCTCATCGATAATGGCCTCGCGCTCCTGCTCGCTCTTTTCCGGAAAACAGTACAACAGGTTTATCTGCGCACGACGGCGTGAGCTTTTCGCCAGCCGCCCCACGGCACGGCCCAGCTTACCGAGGATTGGATCGCGAAAAGAGGGAGGCGTCAGGGCGATGCCGGCAAACGCAAAAACCCCCAGCCAGGCGCCCCAGTAGCGCGGAAGTAAAAAGGATTTTTCAAATTTTGGAATAAACTCAATATTATTTTTTTTCGTTTCCATGCCCAGTCCACAGCCGTACTGCATAAAAAAGATAATGGGGTAATCCCGTCAAACCGCGAGTTGCAGCCTCAGAAGCCGTAAGACGACTTATTCTGGGTATAGTTTAGCGATACGATAGGGAACCTACAAAAGAAAAAGCCGGCGCGCGACAGGCACCGGCTTGCATTGACGTCCTTGCTAGTCAAACCGCAGTTGCGGTATGACCTCTTTGACCTGCGCCAGATAATCGGTGCGATCGGAACCGCTCAACCCTTCGGTACGTGGCAGTTTCGCCGTTAATGGGTTCACGGCCTGCTGGTTAATCCACACTTCATAGTGCAGATGCGGACCGGTAGAACGACCGGTGTTACCTGACAGCGCAATACGATCGCCACGTTTCACTTTCTGCCCGGGTTTCACCAGCAGTTTACGCAGGTGCATATAGCGCGTGGTATAGGTGCGGCCATGGCGTACGGCCACATAGTATCCCGCTGCGCCGCTGCGCTTAGCCACCACAACCTCGCCATCGCCGACCGCAAGAACCGGCGTCCCCTGCGGCATAGCAAAATCGACGCCGCGGTGCGGGGCCACGCGCCCGGTCACGGGATTCAGACGACGCGGATTAAAGTTCGATGAGACGCGGAACTGGCGCGCCGTCGGGAAGCGCATAAAGCCCTTCGCCAGACCGGTACCGTTACGATCGTAGAACTTACCGTCTTCCGCGCGAATCGCGTAATAATCCTTGCCTTCTGAACGCAAACGCACGCCCAACAGCTGGCTCTGTTCCCGTTTACCATCAAGCATTTCGCGCGACATCAGTACCGAGAACTCATCGCCTTTCTTCAGCTTGCGGAAGTCCATCTGCCACTGCATCGCTCTGATCACCGCACTCACTTCGGTACTGGTCAGCCCGGCTTCACGAGCGCTGGTGACAAAGCTGGCGCCCACGGTGCCTTTCAGCACGTTGTTGACCCAATCCCCTTTCTGCAGCTCGCTGCTCATTTTAAAACCGTTCGCGACCCGGTTATAGGTGCGGGTTTCTCGACGCGACATTTCCCATGTCAGGCTTTGCAAATCCCCCTCTGCCGTTAAGGTCCAGGAGAGCTGTTGGCCAATTTTCAGGTTACGTAACTCTTTGTCGGCGGAGGAGAGCTGGGCGATATCGCCCATATCGATGCCGTACTGGTTGAGAATGCTGCTCAGCGTATCGCCAGTAGAGACCACATATTCGTGGCCGCCTGACTCGCTATCGGCTTTATCATCCAGTTCATCTTGAGGAATGGCTTCTTCTTCCTGCGGCGCCTGGTCGATAGGCTCGGAGGCTTCCGGCAGCAGTGAACGAATTTCGCTTTTTTCCAGTTCGATCGTCCTGACGATAGGGGCGGATTCCGGATGGTAGATATAAGGTCGCCAGACGGCGACCGCTAGTGTCAGAACGCTCAACGACCCCAGCATGACGCGGTGAGGTCGTGGCAAATTGTTGAATGCCTGAGAGACAGCGCGGGCTATCTGTTGCACGTATTCACTTCCTCGTTAATCTCCTTTCAGGCAGCTCGAATACTGTTTCGCCAGTTGGTCGAGGAACTGCGGGTAACTCTCTTTACCCAGCTTAATTCCGGTACCAAGAGGGTCCAGAGTTCCCATGCGCACAGAGGTGCCCCTGGCAACAGCTTCTATAACGGCTGGCCTGAACTGTGGCTCAGCAAAAACGCACGCTGCTTTTTGCTCAACCAGCTGTGTTCTGATTTCGTGTAAACGCTGCGCACCAGGCTGTATTTCAGGATTTACGGTAAAATGCCCCAGAGAGGTCAGACCGTAGTGTTTTTCAAAGTAGCCATAGGCATCATGAAAAACGAAATACCCTTTTCCTTTCAGCGGTGCGAGCTCGTTACTCACCTGCTTATCAGTTGAGGCTAATTTTGCCTCAAATTCTTTCAGGTTAGCGTCAAGTTTGGCTCGACTCTGCGGCATAAGTTCCAATAATTTATCGTGGATTGCAACCGCTGAAAGCCGCGCTATCTCTGGGGATAACCACAGATGCATATTGTAAACACCGTGATGGTGATCGCCGTCACTATTTTCACCCGCGGCGTGTTCGTGGCCATGCTCGTCATCGTCGTCATCCGCTCCTTTCATCAGCAACGGTTTCACGCCAGCAAGCTCAGCGATAGTCACCTTTTTATTCGACGCAATGCTTTGCGTTGACTTGTCCATGAACGCTTCCATCTCTGGACCAATCCATACCACTAAGTCTGCGTTCTGTAAGCGTTTTACATCGGAAGGACGCAGTGAATAATCATGCTCTGAGGCGCCGTCAGGCAGCAACACCTGGGTCTCCGTGACTCCATCAGCGATAGCGGAAGCGATAAAGCCTAAGGGTTTCATTGAGGTAACCACGGCGGCATTCGCCGTAGAGGTCTGAGCGAACAAAAAAACGGCGCTAAGTCCAGCGCAAAGAAGCGTATTTTTATGTAACATAATGCGTCTAGTCATCGTAATGAATGAGAAAGATGTGATATTATAACATTCACTAGTTTGTGCAACCCCTAATTTGACATGACAAATCTTGTAACTCTCGAAAACGTCTCGGTCGCCTTCGGCCAACGACGCGTACTGTCTGACATTTCGCTGGCGCTAAAGCCCGGCAAAATTTTGACCTTACTCGGCCCTAATGGCGCAGGCAAATCTACACTTGTGCGGGTGGTTCTTGGACTGGTAGCACCGACTGACGGTGTTATCA
>NZ_JBCNNS010000027.1:0-44298 GCF_039594335.1 Raoultella sp. | reverse complement strand
CTGGCCAGCGCCAGCGAGACGGTACCCGGGCCGCAGCCCATATCGAACAGGCTGCTGGCACCGAGTAAATCAATTTTTGCCAGCAGTTGCTGCAGATAGCTGTCGATGACCGGGGTATCGACGATGGCGATGTTTTCCGCCCGGGCATCCCAGTGGGCAGGCGGTTTCTCCTTCCGTCCCGCCAGAGCGAGTTGCTGTTGGTAGAGGTGGGCAAAATCGATATCGTCAATCAACATGAGAATCTTCCAGCAAAGCGGGTGATCTGAAAACAGCAGACTAACGCGATTGGGGGCTGGGGGGGAGAAAAAACGCGGCGGTGAGCCCGCCGCGGGTGGAGTTACGGCACCGTTTTTTTATCCGCTTCGGCGACGGCATCGTTGGCGGCTGGCTGGGGGCTGACGGCGGCTGTGGGTTTTTCCACATTGTCGACCGGGCGCGAGGCTGGCAGTGAATCACACGGTTTCTCTTGTGGGCAAACCAGATCCAGCATTTTCAGCGTCACGCCGTTGGTCCAGCCAAAACCGTCCTGCAGCGGATATTCACCACCGCCACCGCCGGTGCCTGTCGAGCTGACATCATACTTTTCGACCAGCTTTTGTTGACTGTCGTAGGTATGCTGGACGTTGCTGAGAAAACGCCAGCTCACCTCCATAGCCATTTTCTGCTGGCCGTAGTTTTGCAGCCCCTGGGCGGCAACCCACTGCAGCGGTGCCCAACCGTTCGGCGCATCCCACTGCTGACCGCTGTGCACAGTGGTGGTGGTTAACCCTCCGGGTTTCAGTAGCCGCGATTCCGCCGCTCTGGCAACCTTCGCCGCCCGCTCACGGGAAGCGGCGTTGACATACAGCGGGAACAGGGCCGCGGCGGTTAACTGATTACGGACCTTATGGGTCTTGAGGTCATAATCGGCGTACCAGCCCGATTTATCATTCCACAAATATTTTTCTAGTGCCTTCTGTCGGTCGTTGGCCAGGGCATCGAACTGCGCCGCTTTGGCGCTGTCGCCGGCGGCTTTGCTGGCGCGTGCGAGAGTTTTCTCCATATGGAACATCAGGGCGTTGAGATCGACCGGCACGATGCTGGTGGTGCGGATAGTCCCCAGTTTTTTCGGATCATCCATCCAGCGCGAACTGAAATCCCAGCCCGAGGCGGCGGCAGAACGCAGATCGCGATAGATCTCGGTTGCCGGACGATTCGGGTTGTTCCTGGCGGTAGTGACATCATCGAGCCACGATTCCGGACGCGGCGTATCGTTATCATCCCAGTAGCGGTTCAGCAGCGCGCCATCTTCCATACGCACTACCCGCTGGTTGGCTTTTCCCGGCTCCAGCGTATCGGCGCCATTCATCCAGTACTGGTACTCTTTTTCCATCTGCGGCAGCCAGGTTTTCAGCACCTGATCGCCATCATGGGTCGCGAGGAGCTCCACCATAAACGAGAAAAATGGCGGTTGTGAGCGGCTCAGATAGTAGCTGCGGTTGCCATTGGGGATGTGGCCCCAGGCATCGATCTCCGCGGCGAAGTTGCTCACCATATCCTCAATTTTATCCCAGTGCCCGCTCTCCGCCAGGCCCAGCATGGTGAAGTAGCTATCCCAGTAATATACTTCACGGAAGCGGCCACCAGGAACCACGTAGGGCTTGGGCAGCGGCAGCAAAGAGTCCCACTTTTCGACCTCAACGGTACTGCGGGTCAGTACCGGCCACAAGCCGTCGATATGCTGACGCAGCGTCTGGCCTTTCGGCGGAATGTAGCGATCGTCGTCTTTCGGCAGGGTGAAATTAAGCTCGACGAAATGGCGCAGGTCGAAGCTGGTCTGGTTTTTTTGCATGCGATAGTCGGCGAGGATCATGAGCGGGTCGCTATTAGGGATCGCATCGGCAAAGGTTTTCTGGTCGGGGAAGAGCCTGGCGTTTTGCACATCATTAAACAGCGGGCCGAGCATCACATCCGGAGATGGCGGAACGGGTTTGGTTTCCGCGGCCTGGGCGGTCAGCATCGAAAAAGCGAAGATCGCGCCTCCGAGCGCCAGATGTAAAGCGTAAGGTAACGTTGCGGGACGATGTGAAACCGATCTCGTCATGGGGAATTCTCCTTAGTATTTCAGACGGTCTTGCCACTGCGTTTGACCATCAGAAAACCTTAGACGAATATCCGTCAACCGGGGTGTTGCAGGTATCATTTTGCGTGAAAACCGACAATTTACCTGCCTGATCGGGCAGACAAGCGATAATAAAAGAGCCGTGGCGAACGCCATCTCAACGCGCTGCGCTGTTATCGGTTGAGCAAAATCTGAGGAGATCTGTGGGTGAATCGACGTCATTTTCTGCTGTTCAGCGTGGCATCACTGTGGGCGGCGGCACGAGTTGAGGCCAGCGATCAGCGGAAGGAGGTGCTCAGTTTATGGCCAGAGGAACCGCCGGGCGGCGGCGGGCCATCGGGGGCGCCGTGGTTTTCTACACGCGGTGCGCTCAGTCATATTTCCCGGCCACAGCTGGCGGTGTGGCGACCGGCGGTACCTCGCGGTCATGGCGTGTTGATTGCCGCCGGGGGCGGCTACCGGCGTATCGAAATGGCGAAAGAGGCCTGGCCTGCCGCGCGTTGGCTGACGACACGCGGCTATACCGCCTACGTCCTGAGCTACCGGCTTCCCGGCGAAGGGTGGGGCGCCGGTGCCCTGGCGCCGTTGCAGGACGCCCAGCGGGCGCTGCGGCTGATTCGCGCGCGGGAGGAACAGGTCAGCCTGCTGGGGTTTTCCGCCGGCGGGCATCTGCTGGGCATGGCGGCCTGCCGGGCCGATTTTGCCGCCTATGCGCCGCAGGATATCCTTGATGACCATCCAGCTCGTGCCGATAAGGCCGCGCTGATTTATCCGATTATTTCGTTGATGTCGCCCTATAGCCATACTGCGACGCACCGGATGCTGGCGGGAGTCCATGCCTCAGAGGCCGTTGACCGCGCCTGGTCGGTGCAGACCTACGTCAATTCACAAACGCCGTCCTGTTTTCTGGTCCAGGCGGAAGACGATTCGGTGTCCGATCCGCATAACACCCTGATCATGGCCGCCGCCTGCCGGCAGTATCAGGTACCGGTCAGCCTTTATCGCTATGCTCATGGCGGACATGGTTTTGCCATGGGGCGTCCCGGGACCCCGACCGTCGAGTGGCCGGAGCATTACGCACGCTGGCTAAACGGGAGCTAACCGGATGGCGCAGACGCGCGGCATTTGCTTCATCGTGGTGCAAAACGGGCGTAGCATCGGCTATCACGGGGATTATTTTGTTGCACAATAAAGCGGCGCTTTGCGGGGAATTGCACTCGTCTTTCGCCATCGATTACCTGGCATAATAAATGCTTATCTCTATGCGGGGGACCCCCAACGTGAGTATAACCGGAGGAGACGGCCATGATAAAAATAACGCTTCCTGACGGGCATTATTATGACGAGATGCTGACCGCGGAGGGCCAGCAGCGTCACCACTATAACGCCTGGTGGCAATGGTTTCACAACACCGATCAATTCTCTATCCGGCAAAAGAAAGAGCAGGCGGAGCTGCTTTTTCACCGCATCGGCATCACCTTTAATGTGTATGGGGAAGATGAAGGTACCGAGCGTTTGATTCCGTTTGATAGTGTCCCGCGCATTATTCCTGGCGGAGAGTGGAAAAAGATCGATCGCGGCATTCGTCAGCGGGTCAAAGCGCTGAACGCTTTTTTGTACGATATCTACCACGAGCAAAACATTCTGCGCGCAGGGCTGATTCCGGCGGAGCAGGTACTGGCCAATGAACAATATCAGCCCTGTATGCAGGGAATAAACCTGCCCAATAATACCTATGCCCACATTACCGGCGTCGATATGGTGCGCAACAGCGACGGCCAGTATTACGTGCTGGAGGATAACCTGCGTACCCCGTCAGGGGTCTCGTATATGCTGGAAAACCGCAAAATGATGATGCGTCTCTATCCAGAGATGTTTGAAAATCATCATATTGCGCCGGTAGAGCGCTATCCGGGCTACCTGCTGCAAACCCTGCGTGAAAGTTCCCTCGTGGACGATCCCTGTGTGGTGGTGATGACGCCGGGGCGCTTTAACAGCGCCTATTTCGAACACAGCTTCCTCGCCCAGCAGATGGGCGTTGAGCTGGTAGAAAGTGCCGATTTGTTTATTAAATCGGGCGCAGTCTACATGCGCACCACTGAAGGGCCGCGACGGGTGGATGTGATTTACCGACGTGTTGATGACGCCTATCTCGATCCGCTGGCTTTTCGCGCCGACTCAATGCTCGGCGTGCCTGGCCTGCTGTCGGTGTATCGCGCTGGCGGCGTCGTGCTGGCTAATGCGATTGGCACCGGTGTGGCGGACGATAAGTCGATCTATCCCTTCGTGCCGGAGATGATCCGTTTCTATCTTGGCGAGCAGCCGATACTGAACAATATTCCAACCTGGCAATGTCGTAAGCCGGAGGATTTGCAGTACGTACTGGGGAATCTGGAGAGGATGGTGGTCAAGGAAGTTCACGGCGCCGGGGGATACGGCATGCTGGTGGGGCCACGCTCAAGCAAAGAAGAGCGGGAGATGTTTCGCCAGCGTCTGTTGGCCAATCCGGCTAACTATATCGGGCAGGATACCCTGGCGCTGTCAACCTGTCCGACCTTCGTGGAAGGCGGCCTGGCACCGAGGCATATCGATTTACGTCCGTTTGTGCTCTCTGGCCAGGAGATTCGCCTGGTGCCCGGCGGCCTGACGCGGGTGGCACTCACCGAAGGTTCGCTGGTGGTGAACTCATCGCAGGGCGGGGGCACCAAAGATACCTGGGTGATGGAGGATGATGAATCATGCTGAGTCGGACTGCGAGTGAACTTTTCTGGATGGCGCGCTACCTTGAGCGCGCGGAAAGCTATGCCCGGGTGCTTGATGTGACGTGGAAACTGTCGATGATCCCACGACACAGCCAGCAGTCACGGGATCTGGCCCTGCCGCTGAATTTGTCCTTAACCCATGAACTGTTTCAGGCGCGACATGCGCGCTTCACCATGAGCAATTTGCTCAATTTCTTCGCACTCGACGGCAACAATCCCTACAGCATATACAGCTGCGTGGAGATGGCCTGGAACAACGCGCATGCGGTTCGTGGCAGCCTGTCCGCCGAGGTGTGGGAGTGCATCAACGCCACGCGCATTGAACTGCGCCAGCTCCGCCAGCGGGGGATTAGCGAACTGGGCACCGACGGCTTTTTCGATTGGGTAAAGGAGCGGGTGCATCTGTTTCGCGGCGCGGTGTTGGGGACGCTGCTGCGCAATGACGCCCTGAGTTTTATTGGTATCGGCACCCTGATTGAACGGGCCTACGCCACCACACAACTGCTGTTGATCAAGGATCAGCAACTGAACAACGATCCGGATTCGGTACGCGAATACTACCGGCTTGATACCCTGCTTAACGCGGTCAGCGCCCGTGAAGCCTACAACAGTATTTTCCGCCAGCCAGTCACCCGGGAGACCGTGATGGAGCTGCTGATTTTGCGCAACGATGTGCCGCGATCCCTGCGCGCCTGTATCTCCGACCTGGTTGGTCAACTGGAGCATATCGCAAATGACCGCTCACACCTGCCGCTGCGCCTGGCGCATCAGCTGAATGTCGATTTGCGCTTCAGCACTCGCGACGATCTGGCGGGCGCCGATTTACAAAGTTATCTCAACGGACTGCTGGCGCGAATTAATGCTCTGTCCGACAGCATCAGACAAACTTATCTGGAGGCGCTATGAAACTGGTCATCGATCACCTGACCCGCTATGGCTACGATGAAGAAGTGAAGTTTTCGACCCAGTATCTGCGCCTGACGCCACGCAGCACCGGGCGGCAAATCATTACCTCCTGGACGCTGACCTTGCCGGAGGGGGCGGCGGTGAAGACCACCGACACGTGGGGCAATGTCCTGCATGTGTTAACGCTCGACAATCCCCACAAAGAGATTACCATCCGTGCCAGCGGGATCGTAGATATTGCTGAGGACAGCGAACAGAGCGATGCGGCGGAAGCGGAGCTGCTCTCTCCGCTGGTCTATTTACGCTGTACGCCGCTGACCCGCGCCGACGATAGGATCCGCGAGTTTGCTCTGCGCCTGTATCGCCGCGATGAGCCGGAGGAGAGTCTGAATCAATTGATGGCGGACCTGCTGCTAAGAATGCCATACTCACCGGGAGCCACGCAGGTGCACGACTCTGCCGCAGACGCCTTTGCCAGGGAAAAAGGTGTCTGCCAGGATCATACTCACGTCTTCCTTGCCTGCTGTCGCGCGCTGGATATCCCGGCACGCTACGTCAGCGGCTATGTTTACAGCGATAATGCCCGACATGTCGCGATGCACGCGTGGGCAGAGGTATGGGTGAACGGACGCTGGCAATCTTTTGATATCACCAATAATACCCGTAAACTGAACCAGCACCTGCGGCTGGCGACCGGGCTGGACTATCTTGACGCCTGCCCGGTGCGCGGTACCCGGCTGGGCGGCAGCGGGGAAATAATGCTAACCAACGCTGAAGTGCGCGAACATTCGCAACAGGCACAACAGCAATAAAGCAGGAACAAATAACGATGACCTACTGTGTGGCCATGTGTTTAGCGGATGGACTAGTTTTTGCCTCAGATTCCCGAACTAACGCGGGAGTGGATCATATTGCGACCTTTAAGAAGCTCCATGTCTTCGCCGAGGAGGGGAAGCGAGTCATGGTGCTGCAGTCCGCGGGTAATCTGGCCACCACCCAGAGCGTCATAAGCCTGCTGAGTTCGCGGATTGCGACTCAGCAGGAGCCTAATCTGATGCAGGTGAGCTCGTTGTATGACGCGGCGATGCTGATCGGTAAAACGTTGCAGGAGGTGATTCAGCGCGACAGCAGCAATCAGCAGCACTGCGGCAACACCAATTTCAACTGCAACCTGCTGCTGGGCGGGCAGATCGCGGGGGAAACGCATCGCCTTTTCCATATCTACCCGGAAGGCAATTTTATTGAAGCCTCGTACGACACACCTTATTTCCAGATTGGCGAGAGCAAATACGGCAAGCCGATTATCGACCGGGTGCTCAGCCGGGAGACATCGCTGGAGCAGGCGATGTGCTGTGCGCTGATCTCGATTGATTCCACGTTGCGTAGCAATCTCTCCGTTGGCCTGCCGCTGGACACGCTGCTGTACCGCAGCGGGAGTTTGAGCGGCGCCGGCCAGCATCGCATCACCGAAAGCGACCCATACTTCAACACGATTCGCAAGGCGTGGTCGGAAGGATTGCAAAACACATTCCTGACCTTACCGCCCTATGCGCCTGACCGCGAACGCTAATGGCGGGGCTGCGGTGAAAAATAGCGCCCCGGCGTCATGCCGGTCATGGTGCGGAAAAAGTAGATAAAGGCGCTGTCGCTGGCGAAATCCAGCGCCTGCGCGGCATCGGTAATGCGTTCCCCGGTGGTCAGCAGCGCCACCGCCTTCATCAGGCGCCACTGCTGATAACTCATGCCGGTATCGCGACGGAAAATCCGGCTGATGGTCTTTTCGCTGGCTCCGCAGCGGACGGCAAGCTGCTGCAACATCGGCGGCAGCGCCTCGCCGGCGAGCAACGCCAGACGCTTATCCTGAGGCAGGGCGAGCATCCTGCGTCGCGCGGCACAGTTCCGCTTCGGCACAGTGCGGCGAGGTGCCAGCAGATACCGTCCTGCCAGTCGCTCTCCCACGGGCTGGCGGCTATCTGCTCCAGGAGTTCGCGCAGCAGCGGGCTAACGTTGAGGATTGCCGGCTGCTGCGGGAGGGGAGGATAGTGGCTCGGGTGAAACCACACCGAGCGATAGTCGACGATGCTTTTCATCTCCGCACGATGGTCCATGCCGGCCGGTATCCAGGCCGCCCGCAGCAGCAGGCACAATAGTGCGCCGTTGTTGAGGGTCAGTCGTATGCAGCCCTGACGGGTAAAAAGCACCTGGCCCATCTGGTGCAGGTGGCTGCCGGAATCATGTTGACCCAGCGCCGAGCACACGCCAATCACCCTGTTATGCAGATCGTCCGGATTGAATATCGCATTCGCCTCACGCCAGGCCATGATGTCTGATTTCCGATATAAAAAGTCGTTATGTTTATAATGTCCGATTCACGGCCCGCCTACACTAGCGCCTCTTAATGGTCCAGGAGGTGGTGATGTTCGGACGTTCGGCGATGGTGCTGGTCACCGCATTATTGATGTTCCCGCAGATCGTAGAGACGATTTACAGTCCGGCGCTGGCTGATATCAGTCGCTATTTTTCCGTCAGTGCGGCAGAGGCGGCGCAAACCCTGTCGCTTTACTTTATCGGCTTTGCCGTCGGCATGCTGTACTGGGGGCGATTCAGCGACCGGCATGGCCGGTGTCCGGCTCTGTTGGGGGGTCTCGCGGTCTATGCCCTGGGCTGTGTGCTGGGGCTGGCGGCAATCGCTGGCAGGGGCGCTGATCGCGTGTGCCAGCGTAAGCTGCATCGCCGGGCTACGCTACGGCGGCTGTTTGCGCGACACGCGGGCGGGGGCGACATAACCCACCCGCATGGCTCAGTGCGTAAACGCCAGTCGTTCGCCGCTGGCGGCATCGAAGAGATGGATTTTCTCGCGTCGCACCGCCAGTGACAAGGGCTGACGGAGAGTCGCCTCAAGACGACCGGCGACCTGGACATGGAGCGGGAAGCCCTGCCAGTCGAGATGCAGCAACGTAGATTCACCGGTGACCTCGACAATATTAACGATCCCCGACAGCCCTTCGGCGGCAGGCTGAATATCCTGCGGACGCAGACCGACGATCACCGGCGCCTGACCCTGCTGCATCGCCGCCGGATACCAGCGTTCAGGCAGCGCCAGCCACAGTTCGCCGCACTGCACGCCGGGCTGACCATCGCGCCAATGAATCTTCCCCTCCAGCAGATTCATCGGCGGGGAGCCGATAAAACGTGCCACGAAGGTGTTGCAGGGGCGATCGTAGATCTCCAGCGGCGCCCCCTGCTGCACAATCTCGCCATCGCGCATCACCACGATCTGGTCGGCAAGCGTCATGGCTTCAACTTGATCGTGGGTGACGTAAATCATGGTGGCGTTAAACCGCTGGTGCAGGGATTTGATCTCGGCCCGCAACTCCATGCGCAGCTGAGCATCGAGGTTGGAGAGCGGTTCATCGAACAGAAAGACCTGTGGATTACGCACCATTGCCCGGCCCATAGCCACGCGCTGGCGCTGGCCGCCGGAGAGCGCGCGCGGGTAGCGGCTGAGCAGCTTATCGATACCCAGAACACTCGCGATATGTTGAATCTTGTTTTTCTGTGTCGCCTTGTCGACTTTTTTGACCTGCATATGGAAGGCGAGGTTTTCCGCCACCGTCAGATGGGGATAGAGCGCGTAGCTCTGAAAAACCATGGCGACATCGCAGTCCGCGGGGTCGAGATCGTTGATTGGGCGGTTGTTCATCAATATCGTTCCCGCGGACAGACTTTCCAGTCCGGCCAGCAGGCGCAACAGCGTTGATTTCCCACAACCGGATGGCCCCACCAGCACCGTGAAGCTCCCGTCCGGAATGGTCAGATCCAGCGGCTGCAGCACCGTCTGTTTACCGTACTCTTTGGCGACGTTTAGCAGTTCAACGCGGGCCATAGTCGACCTCCTCGATATGATGTTGCAAGGTTCGCCAGTCGGGATAGCGACGCGGGGATGAACCGATCGCATAAGCGGCAACGGCGTTACCCCAACGTAACGCCCGTGAGGCCGACTGACCATTTAACAAACCGGCAAGAAACCCGGCATTAAAACTGTCTCCGGCGCCGATGGTGTCGATGACCTCGACCGATTTCACCGGTGCGTGATGCCCCTGGTCTGCCGTCCACCACCAGGCACCATCGGCACCGCATTTGACAATGCAGCCGCCCCGGCCGCTGAGATGTGCCGCCAGCGTGCGGGCCGCTGCCGGGAGAGAGTCCTGGTTCGCCAGGCCGAGCGTTTCGACCTCATTGAGCAGCAGCCAGTCGCAATCGCCGAGCCAGCAGTGGGTTGCCTCACGCAGCGCGTTGTCCCAGTTGTGCGGCGGCCAGCCAGTATCGACCGCTACCTGGAAACCGCGTTCGCGCAGCGTCGTCAGCAGGCGCGGATAGTCCGGCAGCAGCGCGGTGCATAAGAAGGTGCCGCACAGCAGCAGAATATCGCCGGGCGTCGCCCGAGCCGGGAGCTGAGTCAGAATATCGTCCGCGGATAAGCGGGTGATATGTCCGTAGTTGCTGAGAAACGAACGTTCTTTGTCGGGATGGGTCACCGCCACCGTCAGCGAGGTCTCGCAGGGATACTGGGGCCAGCGTTCGGCGCTGCCGGGAAACTGGGCCGCCAGCCAGGCGGTAAAGGCGTCGTCACCCTGACAGCCGACGGTGCAGTGGGGGATCTGCATCGCCGCGGCCGCCAGCGCGCAGTTGCCCGCAGAACCGCCGGGGCGCAGCGCACTGTGTTCCAGCATCACCTCCGTGCCGGGAGCCGGCCAGTGCGCGAGGGTACCCATAATTAAGTCAATATTGTAATTACCTGCGATATAGAGCACAGGCGCGGTGAGCATTTGCATAGTTATCCTTTACTTCCACCTTGAGTAAGACCGCTGACCAGCGTTTTTTGTAGCCAGATGGCGATAAACAGCGGCGGGACCGAGGCGAGAATACCGACTGCCGCCACCAGTCCGTCATCGGTGGCGCGCCCGGCGGTAAATCCGGCAATGGTAACCGGCAGCGTCTGGGCGGCAATGTTGCTGGTAAACAACAGCGAATAGAAAAACTCGTCCCAGGCCAGCAGCCAGCCGAACAGCGCCGACGCCCCCAGCATGGGTTTTGCCAGTGGCAGGGTGATGCGCAGCAGCACCTGCCAGACCCGCAGACCGTCGAGTCGGGCGGCCTGCTCAATATCCTGCGGCAGCGCGTCGAACTGATTTTTCACCATCCAGGTGAGAAACGGCATAATCAGCGAACAGTAAACCAGTACCAGCCCGCTGCGGGTATTCAGCAGCCCGAAGTGTTCGAGAATAAAATAGAGCGGCAGCACGAAGGCCACAGGCGGCACCATATAGATACCGAGCCCGGCGTATAGCCAGCCGTCGCGCCCAGGGTAGCGCGAGAAGCTGAAGGCGGCGGGCACCGCCAGCAGCAGCGACACCAGCGTCGCGCCAACGGCAACCAGCAGGCTGTTGCGCAGGGCGGGGAGAAACAACGCGCCGGGCTCACCGGGCTGCAATGACAGCAGACGGGCGTAGCGGCTGAAGTCCCACTGGCGCGGTAGCCACTCCAGCGGCACCCGGGTCAGGTCGGCTGCGGCGCTGACGCTCATCAAAAAGAGCCACGCCATCGGCGCAAGTATTGACAGCGCGACCAGCAGGGCCGCCAGATAGCGCAGCAGAATACGCAGTTTACGTTTCATAATCAGTGCTCCGACGGCGCTGACGAAGCAGCATAAACAGATACAGGGCGATCAGCAGGGCGCACATCAAGGTCATCAGGATGGCATACGCCGCGCCGCTGCCCGCCCGCAGATAGCTAAAGGACTCCTGGTAGACGAAGAAACTCAGTGTGCGGGTACTGTCCAGCGGCCCGCCGCGGGTCATCACATAGATGATATCGAATACCTTAAACGCGTCGATGGTGCGCAGGATCAGGGCCACGCCGAGTGGGGCCGCGATCGCCGGGAAGGTAATGGCGCGAAAACGCCGCCATGACGAGGCACCATCAAGGCGAGCCGCTTCGTATAAATCCTCCGGAATGGATTGCAGCGCGGCCAGCACCAGCAGAGTGACCAGCGGATAATTCTTCCAGATATCCGCCAGCATCACCGCGTTGAGGGCCGAATCCGGTGACCCCAGCCAACTGCGGTAACCGTCGATAATGCCCCATTGACTGAGCAAGGCGTTAATACTGCCGTAGTCTGGGTTGAAGTTGAGCCGCCACATCATCGCGTTAACGATAGTCGGCAGCGCCCAGGGCAAAATGACCAGCACCCGCAGGAGATTGCGCCCGACAAATGGCTGATTGAGCAACAGCGCCACCAGCACGCCGATGACCCCTTCAATGGCCACGGAGGTCACGGTGAAATAGAGCGTGCGGGCGAAAGCGGCGCGAAAATCCGGGTCGGTTAACGCGTAAAGATAGTTATCCAGCCAGACGTAATTCGTCGCATCGCCATTTCCCACCAGTGCGATGTCGGTAAAACTCAGCCACAGGGTGCGTGCCAGTGGCCAGGCCGTTAGCAGAAACATCGCGATCAGCATGGGGGCCAGAAGCACCCATGCCTGACGCCGCTCGCGTTGTTGCAAACTCAGCATCAAATGTCCTTAACGCAGGCGCGCCGCGCTTTTGTCGACGGATTGCATTGCGGCGTCCGGGGCGGTTTTGCCCTGCAGGACAGCCTGAAGCTGCTGCTGTAAAGCGTTGGAGAGTCGCGAGTAGTCTGCGGTTTCCGGACGCGACAGCATCACGTTCAGCGATTTATCCGCTGCGGCGATCAGGCTCTCCTGGCCTTTCGCCACGGCCGGGTCGTGATAGGAGGATTTCCACACCGGCAGGCTCAGCTTCGCGTATTTATCCTGCACCGGCTGCGAGGTCAGATAGTGAATATACTGCCACGCCTGTTCCGGATGCTGGCTGGCTTTGGCAATACCTAACCCCATTGACCCGTTCACCGCCCCGGGTTTGTCCGGCGTATCGCCGGGCGCCGGAATAATACCGACATCGCCCGCCACCTTACTTTGTTTCGGGTCGTTGGCCATGTTGTACATATAGGTCCAGTTCAGGGCGAATGCCGCATCGCCGTTGGAGAAGGCCTTGCGTACATCCTCTTCCAGATATTCGCGGGAGGCCGGATTGCTCAACCCGTCATCCAGCGATTTCTTCATCAGCGTAACCGCTTTCAATGACGCCGGGGTGGAAAAATCCAGTTTGCCGTTCTGATAAAACTGCCCGCCAAACCCGGAGACGAGGGTGGTGTAGTCGCATACCAGCGCTTCTGCCTGTGACCAGCTCCATACCAGCGGGTATTTCACAATGCCTTTATCCTTGATGATTTTGGCGTCGTCCAGCACCTGTTGCCAGGTGGTCGGTACCTGCTTGATCCCGGCTTTGTCCAGCATCGCTTTGTTGTAGTAAAGATACTTGGTGTCGAGGATCCACGGCATGCCCAGCGTTTTGCCTTTGTACACTACGGTATTCATGGCGCCGGGGAAGATTTTCTCCCGTTCAGTGGCAGGAATACGTGCTGAGACATCCTGCAGAAGATCGAAGTGGCTAAATTCGGCAGGCCAGATGGCATCGAAGAGCACCACGTCGTAGCCGTTGCCGCCGGCGCCGCGCGCGGCAACGATTTTGTCATGCAACGCTTCGTAGGGGACGAACTCAAGGTTGATTTTGATATCCGGGTTTTGTTTTTCGAAGTCGGCGGTCATGGCTCGAATGTCATTTTCGCTGTATGCCGCCTGGGTCATAAACAGCGCGTTAACCTGAGTGGTGGCTGCCGCCGCACTCCCGCTGATGACCAGCATAGCCAGCAGACCGGCTTTAATCCGCAATGCACTGTGGTAGTTCATGTTGCTCTCCGCTGTCCTGAAAAGAGGAAGATGATTTATTAAATCAATTTGATTGATTTAATCGGGGCGACAATACGTCCCAAACGTCATTCGTGGCCCTTGGCATAAGCGTAGCAAAGCTTGTGCCACCCGAAAGGTGGGAGGAGAATGTCGTTGCGAGAATTGTGACGCTGGCTAGAATTGCAGCATGATGCGACCAGGAAGGGACAGAATGAAAACCTCGGGAACGAACCTTGAACATGCGCGTGTACACAACCGGCGGGTGGTGATTGAGGCCGTGCGTCTGCACGGTACATTAACCCGGGCGGAGCTGGCGCGAATTACCGCGCTGACGCCGCAAACGGTCTCCAATATTGTTGCCGAACTACAGCAGATGGCACTGCTCACCAGCCATGAACCGCGCCGCGCGGCAGGGCGCGGTCAGCCAGCGGTGCCGGTGAGTCTGAACCCCGCCAGCGCGTGGTCAATCGGGATCCATCTTGACCATCAAACTTTGATCATCGTGCTGGTGGATCTCACCGGCGAAGTTCATTTCCGCCGACTCATTCTGGTGCAAAAGCCCCAACCTGGTGCCACCTTTGCCCGCATTGCTGAGGTTGTGCAGGAGATGAAAGCGCTACCCGGGCTCGACTGGAGCCGGGTGCTGGGCATTGGTGTGGTAATGCCTGGGCCGTTTGGCGTGGAGGGCATTTCCTCGACCGGGCCGACCACGCTCAACGGCTGGGAAGGGGTGGATGTGGCGTCGGAGCTGGAGCGGATAAGTGGTCTGCCGGTCACTCTGGAAAATGACGCCACGGTGGCAGCTATCGGCGAGCGCTTCCACGGGGTGGCGCGCCAGTTGAATTCGTTTGTTTATCTGTATATCGGCACCGGGCTGGGCGCCGGGATCTTCACCGACGGCCATATTTATACCGGCCACGCCCACAATGCCGGAGAGGTCGGGCATATCGTGGTGCAACCTGGAGGGCGCGCCTGTTACTGCGGCAATCAGGGCTGCCTTGAACGCTACGTTTCCTTGCAGGCAGCCTATGAGTTTTGCGGCCTCGATCCCAACCGGGCACTGCCGGAGGATTTGCTGGCGGTGGAGGCGTCGCTGTTCGATCGGTGGGTGGAGACGGCGTTACCGTCGCTGCGCCAGGCCATCAATTTGCTGGAGTGTGTTTTCGATGCGGAAACGGTGGTGGTCGGCGGCATGATGCCCGCGCCGCTGCTGGAGAAAGTGCTGGCCCGCCTGCCGCCGCTGTATCAGTCGGTGCGTGGGCGCTATCTCCCGGCAATGCGGGTGAAAATGGGGATGACAGGCACCGACACCGCCGCCCTCGGCGCTGCCGCACTGCCGATCTTCGATGAGTTTAATCCGCAGTTTGAGGCATTGATGAAGTAGGCCCGCCGCGGTTCAGTTCAGCAACGTCCGGACCGCGTGTCGCGGATGAGCCCACGAAAAAACGACCGGTGGGGCTCATCGTTAGCGAACAACGCGGTTAAATGCGTGAATTCACTCTTTCACCAGCGGCAGGTTGTGGATCTGAAGTACCGCTCTGGCGGCTTCCTGGCCCTTTTTGACGAAATGCTGGCGGTAAAAATCGATGAACTCGTCGGCAGGCTGGAAGTTGTGCGGCGTCAGAGATACGGAGAACATCGGGACTTCTGTCGCCAGCTGGGCCTGCATCAGACCACTGACCACCGCCTGGGCGACAAAGTCATGGCGATAGATGCCGCCATCAACCACCAGCGCGGCGCACACGATGGCATCATAGCGTCCGCTTTTTGCCAGCTTCTGGGCCAGAAGCGGCATTTCAAATGCGCCAGGGACATCCCAGCTGTCGAGCGAATAATCAACCAATTGACGTTCCAGCTCTTGCTGAAAACCGCTCTGCGCCTGGCTGACGATGTCACTGTGCCAGTTGGCTTTGATAAAGGCGACGTTTAACGATGACATGACATACTCCTGTAAAATGGCCGCATCAGGCGAGTCAAAGAATGTTGACCTTCAGGTCTTATACTCCGCGAACAATTTCAGGCGCCCACCGGGTGAGGCGATGCGCTCAATTGGTCGGTTCAGGCGTTTTAACACGGAGCTCGGGTCCGATCTCATTATCCAAAAGCGCTACCGCATCCAGCAGCGGTTCGGACAGGATCCGGCCGTTAACATTATACTGTAATGTCAAGAGACGATAGCCGTTTTTATCCGCCGCGTGCTGCGGAAAATCCCGTCCCGGGGCGGCGGGCGGCGCGGCTGCCGCATGGCGGCAGGGCACGCTACCCTGTCGGGTGGAAAAATGCCCGCATCACCATTTTCTGGCAAAGCTAAGTGATTTAAATGCTTTGTTATTTCCCGCGTTTTCTCACATTTTGCTGGAGGCAAAAGTGACGCGGAGAGAGTACCGGTAGTGATGACACAGCACTCGTCGAAGTATCTGCATCAGCAGCAGCGCAATTTGATTCGCCAGCTTTCCCGCCGCTGGCTGTGGCGTAGTGAACTGCCCACCTGGATATTAATTATTGCGGTTTACAGCGGCTGGTTTATGACCCTCGCCTGCTGGCAGACGCTGGGGCTTTTTCCGGCGACTGTGCTGCTCATCTGGTTTACCGCCTGGTATATGTCGTTGCAGCATGAGCTGATCCACGGCCACCCAACGCCCTGGCGGTGGTGTAATCAACTGTTGGGCACGTTACCGCTGGCGGTGTGGTATCCCTACGGGCTGTATCGCGACTCGCATCTGGCGCACCACAATAATGATCGACTGACGCTGCCGGTGGATGACCCCGAATCGTACTATTTTAGCGCTGAAAGCTGGCGCCGTTTCTCGCCCTGGCAGCGTAAAGTCATACATTTGCGCAATACCTTTTTCGGCCGTCTGCTGCTGGCCCCGCTGTTGGATATTGTGCAGACGCTCGTCAGCGCGACGAACGCCTTTCGCCAGCGACAGAGCAGAGCGATGGCCATGTGGCTGGTTCGCGGCGGATTGCTGGCTGCTCTTCTGATGTGGATGGCGCACTTTGATTTTTCGCCGCTCTATTTCGTGGTGGTCATCAGCTACCCGGCGCTGGCACTGACCAAAATTCGCTCCTTCTTCGAACACCGGGCCGCTGATGACCCCCTTGCGCGCTCGGTCATTAATGAGGCCGGGCTGCTGTGGCGGGTGTTGTTTCTTAATCTTAACTACCATTCCGTGCATCATGACCTGCCCGGCTTGCCGTGGTACGGTCTGAGAAAAATCTATCTGCTGGAGCGGGAACACTACCAGCAGCGTAACCAGGGGTTCGTGGTACGTGGCTATGGCGAGTGGCTGGGCACCTTTTTCTGCAGCGCGGTGGCGGTTAACGCCCATCCGGGGATTGGGAAAGCCTCCCTGGCAGGAGAGAGTGATGAGTCATAGCGTGCATTTCCCGATGTATGCGGTGCATCTGCAGGAGAATCAGGCGTTAGAAGCCGCAGTGCGGGCGCTGTTGCTTGCCCGGGGCATCACCGTGAGTTCGTCGTCACCGTCGGACCTACTCTCGCACTGGTGTCAACCGGATCTGCTGCTGAGCCAGACCTGCGGCTATCCGTTGGTTACCATGCTGCCGGAGGTGCAGACGGTGGGCTGTTTTCACTATTCGGCACCGGGCTGCGAAGGGATGGATTACCGAAGCCTGCTGGTGGTCCGTGAGGCGGATAATGCGCGGCAGCTCGCCGATTTCCGTGGGCGGTGGGCGATCTGTAATGCGCCCGATTCGCATTCTGGCTACAACGTGTTACTGAAAATGGTGACTCCACTCGCCCATGAGGGGCGTTTTTTTTCCGGGGTCAATTTTAGCGGCAGCCACCGGCAGTCGCTGATCGGCTTACAGCAGGGTGCGGGCGATATTGCTGCCATCGATTGCGTTAGCTGGGCGCTGCTGGCACGTCACGAGCCTGCCGTGCTGGACGGCTTGTGTGTTATCGGCCATACGCCGTCTGCGCCAGGGTTGCCGCTGATTACCGGGTCGCAAACCTCAGCGCAAACCCTGGCCGGTTTGCGATCGGCGCTGCGCCAACTGGTCAGCGATGCGCAATATCGTGAGCGCTGCGGCGCGCAGTTTATCTGCGGTTTTAGCCCGGTGACCCGGGAACCCTATTCCCGGCTACTGGCGTGGCGCGAAGAGGCGCGACAACAGGGCGTGCTGCAACTTTAAAAGCGCGGTGAAGGGCCAGCTTTCTGCGGGCGGGGAGCCGACGGCTATCGGGCAAAGCCATTGTCTGCCGCAGGTAAGCCCCGTGAGTCCCCCGGAGCGGGTCGGTTCCATTGAAGGACTATGGTTTATCAAAAGCACCACATTATGATTATTGGTATCGGTCAACAGGTCGGCTAAACGTATAGAAAACAGACAGTCAAAACGTCAATTTGATGTTCAATAAATGATATTTAATTGTTACCTGGTCGACATGTTCGGATCAGAGGGCCGGAACGCCTGGTAATAAAGCGTCAGCGCTGCGGTATCCGCTCGCCGTCGCGAGATTCAGAACGGAGCACCGCTGTGCGCGCTGACGGGCTCGCCGCTGACAGGGTGAACAAAGTGCAGTTCGCAGGCATGCAACATCAGCCGCGGCGCGTGTGCGCTGCCCGGCCACGTCAGGCCATCGTAGAGATCGCAGCCCAGAATCGGGTGCCCCAGTAGCTGGCAATGGATGCGCAGCTGGTGGGTACGCCCGGTTTCCGGGAACAGTTGTACCCGGCTTAGCGGCAGCAGGTCGCCCTCTGCAGCTTCGCGGGAGAGGCGCTCTGTCACCCGGTAGCGGGAGCGGGCGGGTTTGCCGTTGATGGCGCAAATCGCCATCCGTGGAAAGCGCGCCGGATCTTTGGCAATGGGGGCATCGATCATCCCTTCATCCTCACGGAGATGCCCGCACAGCAGCGCGCTGTATATCTTACTCACAGAACGCTGGCTGAACTGATGGCACAGCGCGGCATTGATCGCTTTATTTCTTGCCACCACCATCAGCCCGGAGGTGCCAAAATCCAGACGGTGAACGAGGGTACAGCCAGGAAATTGCTGCACTAGCCGATGGTGCACCGAGTCGAGATTTTGCGGATTTTTCCCCGACAGGCTGAGCAGCCCGGCGGGTTTATTGATCAGCAGCAGGTGCTCGTCCTGATAAAGGATCCCGACGGGTTCGTGACAGGGCGGGGCAATAAACGTATCGACAATGGTGGACATGCGCTGGCGTCTGAAAAGGGTGGAGGCGGATAATAGCGAATTTTCCGGCCGCTGGCGATTGCGGTGATGAGCAGGAGGAGGAATACCGCCAGGCCTCTTGCCTGATAACGTAATGAACACCGTCTTCACCGGCGGGCGGTACGGCGCCGGGCTACCGGGTCGGCGGATTAACGACTTTATTATCTCAAGGGTGCGGTGTCGATAAGGCGCCTTCCAGCGCTTTGAACTGCTGCCAGCTAACCTCATCAATTTCAATACCGTGCTGCAGACGAAATTGCCGCTGCCGTTGCTCTGCCTCGCCGGGCAGCAGCAGCTCGTCGTCATCCCGTGATGTTCGGGTCCATGCGAGCATGTCGGCCACCGCCTCGGCGTAGCGCTCGCCCGCGCCGAGCAGGGACGGGTCGAAGACAATCGACAGCATATTGTTGATGATGCCGGGCCCTGCGGGGGGCGGAGCGCTTTCGGTTTCGCCGTCGGTTAACGCCGCGCCGAGCAGGCTGCAGATCAGCGCCAGGCCGGAACCTTTATGGCCGCCGAAGGCCAGCAGCGCGCCGAGAGGCTCCTGCATCAGCCAGCGCGGATCGCGGGTCGGGTTGCCAGCGCTATCCACGGCGCAGCCCGGCGGCAGCTCCCGTCCCGTGTTCCAGGCGATCCGCGCTTTGTTGCCGGCAATGGTACTGGTCGCGAAATCAAGCACTAAAGGTGGCCTGCCGGCGACAGGAATACCGACGCAGAAAGGGTTGGTGCCGAACCGCGGACGCTGGCCGTTAAAGGGCAGCACTACGGAGCGGGCGCCGACGTTAGCGAAGTGTAAGGATACCAGCCCCTGCGCCGCCGCCTGTTCTGCCCAGGCACCGATACGCCCGAGATGATGGGTCTGCGCCAGCCCCATAATACAAACACCAAACTGCCGCACCCGTAAAATGGCCTGTTCCATGGCCAGCCGACCGGTCAGTTGACCAAAACCATTGCCGCCGTGAAACGAGATCACGGGCCCGGCATCACGAAGCAGTTTTGGGGTGGCCTGCGGATCGAGTTCTCCGGCCAGTATGGCCTGGATATAACGGGGAATAAGCGTGACCCCATGTGAATCATGGCCTTGCAGAGACGACTCGACGAGATTATCCGCCACTTCACCGGCGACCGCCTTTGCTACCCCAGATGCCATCAGGTGCTGGCGTAAATAGCGCCGCAGCTCCTCATGATTAAAAACCGGCATAACCGCTCCCTGTTTTTCCACTCAACAATATGAGCGGCAAACTATAGCGCCGTTTATTTCTTAACATAACGACAGAAACTGACTTTATATATCTGGAAAACGCATAGTGATAACCGGGTGTTAATTATTCCGGGTAAAATAGACGGCGATGTCAGTGTCCTGTTATCAGCTGGCGCGGCTCCGGGCTCGCGGGAATAATATATAGCAATAAATAATTTATTAATCTTGAAAAATGGCGGCAGGATAAATCTTTATTTTTAAAAACGCCTCAGAACAGCATGGCGGACAGCGGGTTGATTATTGACGGGAGCTAAAATGAATTTACGACGAGGCAACGGGATGTCTTACATAGGGAAACGGTCGGCAACGGTTTTATTCCTGTTCACTACTCTGCTGGCGGCGAGCGGTGTCAGGGCAGAGGGCACTATCGGTATTGCCCAACAATATGGCATTGGCTATCTGATTCTCGACGTGGTGAGAGATCATCAGCTAATCGAAAAGCATGGCAAAGAGCAGGGGCTGGATATCAAAGTCGAGTGGCGCACGCTTTCCGGGGCCACCGGACTCAATGAAGGGCTGCTTTCCGGCGCGCTGGACGTGGTGGCCGCCGGCGTTCCGCCGGCACTGATGCTGTGGGACCGCACCCGCGGCAAGCAGAATGTGAAAGCTATCGCGGCCCTGGGATCGATGCCGAACTACCTGCTGAGTAACAATCCGGCGGTGCAGAGCGTCAAGGATCTGAGCAGCAAAGACCGTATCGCGGTTCCTGCGGCCGGCGTGGGTTTTCAGTCGCGGACCCTGCAGATAGAGACCGCACGACTGTTTGGCAACGCTGACTATAAGCGTTTCGATAATATTACGGTCAGCCTCCCGCACCCTGACGCCAGCGCGGCGTTAATCGGCGGAAAATCGGAAATTAGCGCCCATTTCTCCAGCCCGCCTTTTCAGTATCAGGCGCTTGAACATGCCGGTATTCATAAAATATTAAGTTCTTATGATGTATTAGGCGGACCGGGAACCTTTAATTTACTCTATACCACGCAGAAGTTTCATGATGACAATCCAAAAACCTATCGGGCTTTTTTCGCCGCCTTAGCGGAAGCGGAGAAAATCATTAAAGCGGATAAGGCCGGGGCCGCGCAATCCTATATTCGGGTGGAGAAGTCTAAGCTTCCGGCGGCGTTTATCGAGAAAATGATCGCGGATCCGGAAAATAACTTTACCATTACTCCCCAGCGGACATTTGTCTATGCCGACAAGTTGTATCAGCTGGGGATACTGAAACACCAGGCCGAATCCTGGAAAGATTATTTCTTCAGCGAAGCGCATACTCTGCCGGGGAGTTGATATGTCTGAACTATCCGTCACATTACCGCCGCCTCTGCTGCACGTTGAGGGCGTTAATCTGCAATACCGCACCCGCGAACGGCTGGTGCAGGCCACCCATGACGTCAGTTTTGAAGTCTGGCCGGGGGATCGGTTTGTTCTGCTGGGGCCTTCCGGCTGCGGAAAATCCAGTTTACTGAAAGCCATTGGCGGCTTTTGGTCTCCGGTCTCCGGGACGATCCGCCTGGCGGGAGAAACGGTGAATCGTCCCGGCCCCGATCGGATGATGGTTTTTCAGGAGTTTGACCAGTTGCCGCCGTGGAAAACGGTGGCAGAAAACATCGCTTTCCCGCTGATCGCCAGCCGCCGGGCGGGGCGAGCGGAAGCGATGGAGCGCGCGGAGTACTTCCTGCATAAGGTGGGGCTCGGCGCGTTTCGCCATGCCTACCCTAATACGCTCTCCGGTGGGATGAAGCAGCGGGTCGCCATTGCGCGCGCGCTGGCGCTGCATCCCCAGGTTCTGCTGATGGACGAACCCTTCGCCGCCCTCGATGCGCTGACCCGGCGCAAAATGCAAGAGGAGCTGCTGAGCCTGTGGGAAGAGGTGCGGTTTACACTGCTTTTTGTCACCCATTCGATCGAAGAAGCGCTGATCGTCGGCAGCCGGGTGCTGCTGCTGTCGCCACATCCGGGGCGGGTGAAGGCCGAGTTGAACTGTCATCAGTACACGCTGGCGGACGCTGGTGGGGAAGGGTTCCAGACCGACGTTGCGCGGATCCACGACCTGTTATTTCCACCCTCGGCATCACCCGAGGTCGGCGCAACGGATCATCATTCAGGGAGTCAATATGAGCAACCTACCTCCTGTCCGGCCTGAATATCAACGCGAGTTGCCGCCGCTGGAGAATTTCACCCTGGCCGAACCGCTACCTCTGTTCGTGCGGCTGGGAAATCAGGCGTGGCTGCGCAAATCCCTGCTGCTGGTGGTGCTGATCGCCCTATGGGAAGGGGCGGCGCGCTGGCAAAACAATGACCTGATGTTCCCCGGTTTCTGGCAAACCTTTACCGCCCTGCAGGAGGACATCGCGAGCGGCGAGCTGCTCCGCCGGGCGTGGCTGTCGATAAGTTTGCTGCTAAAAGGCTATTTGTTGGGCACGTTTCTTGCGCTGCTCATCAGCGCGTTGGCTATCTCGACGCGCATTGGCCGGGACTTACTGAGCACCCTGACGGCGATGTTTAACCCGCTTCCCGCCATCGCGCTACTGCCGCTGTCGCTGCTGTGGTTCGGCCTTGGCAACGCGAGCCTGGTGTTTGTGATCGTCCATTCGGTGATCTGGCCCATGGCGCTGAATACCTGGTCCGGCTTTATGAGTGTGCCGGAGACGCTGAAAATGACCGGGCGTAACTATGGATTAGTGGGATGGCGATACGTGGTGTGGATCCTGATCCCCGCCGCGTTGCCGGCGCTGCTCTCTGGGCTGAAAATCGGCTGGGCCTTTGCCTGGCGCACGCTGATTGCGGCGGAACTGGTGTTTGGCGCCTCAAGCGGCAGCGGCGGACTCGGATGGTACATTTTTCAGAACCGCAATGAGATGTATACCGACCGGGTGTTTGCCGGGCTGGTGATGGTCATCGCCATTGGTCTGCTGGTTGAAGGGCTGGTGTTTGCGACCGTGGAAAGGCTAACGACCAAACGCTGGGGCATGCAGAACTAGCGCCGGAAGAGAAGGGAGAAGAACGCTGATGATAGCGATGAAAGTGCCGGAAAATTATCTGCAGCAGGCGGGGGCGATCGACAAAGTCGGGGAATACGTTGCGCCACTTGCCCGCCGGGTATTGCTGGTGACCGGGAACCAGGCTTTTGGCGTGGCCGGAGAGGCGCTGTGTCGGAGTCTTCAGCGTGCAGGTATCGGTTTTGACGTCGCCCGTTTAACCGGGAAATGTATTCTCGCGACCCTGCAAAATCTGGCGCGTCAGGCGCAGGAGAGCAATGCGCAAGGCGTTATTGGCCTCGGGGGCGGCGCGGTGATGGATACGGCAAAAGGCGTGGGGGAACTGGCCGGGCAACTGCCGGTGATTCAGGTGCCTACGGTGGCGGCAACCTGCGCCGCATGGTCGCCTTTCAGCGTGCTTTATCACCCACAAGGCGGGCATAGCGGCAGCCTGCCACTGCGGCGCTTTCCTGCCTGGATCCTGGTGGATAGCGAGATCATCGCCGCCGCGCCGCTGCGTTTTTTAAAAGCCGGGATTGTGGATGCGCTGGCGAAATGGTTCGAGTTCAGCCCCTATCAGTCGCCAGACGGCGATGCGCCCGGTCTGACGCTGCAGCTCAAGTTTTCCGCGATGGCACTGGAGGTGTTTGAGTCGTCGGGTATGCAGGCGCTGGAGGATAACCGCTGCCAGCGGGTGACCCGGGAGTTAGTGCAGACCATCGATGCGGTGATTGCTTTCGCCGGGCTGGCTAACAGCGTTCGTGATGAGAGTCAGCGGATTGGCGTGGCCCATGCGATTCACAACAGCATGACCCATCAAGAGGCGTTTCATCACTGGCTACACGGTGAGAAGGTGGGCTACGGGCTGGCCGTACAGGCGGTACTGCAACACCGTGACCCGGCCGATCGCGAGCCGCTGCTGGGCTGGCTGCGGCGGATGGCGGTGCCGCTAACGCCTGCGGAGTGGGGACTCGGCGATCCGCTCCCCCTGCTGGAGGGCATTGCGGCGGGGGTGAAGATTAAGCCTGAAGCGCGTGAGCATCTGCCGTTCCCGGTGGATAGCGCCAGCCTGCAACAGGCGCTGCTGGCGACCCTGAAGGGGCAGTAGAGGGTGAACGCCCGCACGGATCGGGCGTCCATCCCAGGCAAGGTTAGCGCTCGCGGCGGGCCATGAACTGCGCCAAATCGACCAGACGATTTGAGAAGCCCCATTCGTTGTCATACCACGCGAGGATCTTGACCATATTCCCGCCAATCACCAGCGTCGACAGGCCATCGATAATCGAAGAACGCGGGTCGCCCTGATAGTCGCTGGAGACCAGCGGTTCGTCGCTGTAGCCGAGAATGCCCTGCAATGGGCCAGCCGCAGCGGCCTGACGGAATGCCTCATTGACCTCTTCTGCCGTCACGTCGCGCTCCAGCGTGACGGTGAGGTCGACAATCGACACCACCGGTACCGGAACGCGCAGTGAGTAGCCGGTCAGCCGACCATCGAGTTGCGGAATCACTTTGCCCAACGCTTTGGCCGCGCCGCTGGAGTAGGGAACGATGGATAACGCTGCCGCCCTGGCGCCGCGCAGATCTTTTTCCGGCTGGTCATGTAACGCCTGGCTGTTGGTGTAGGCGTGGGTCGTGTTCATCAGGCCATGTTTGATCCCGAAATGCTGATGCAGAACCTGAGCGGCCGGGGCAAGGCCGTTGGTGGTGCAACTGCCGTTGCTGACCACCGCGTGCTGTTGCGGATCGTAAAGTTCGTGGTTAACGCCCATCACGATGGTTAAATCGTCATTCTTGCCAGGCGCCGAGATGATCACCCGTTTCGCGCCGCCGCTGTGAATATGGACCGCCGCTTTTTCACGTTCGGTGAAGAACCCGGTGGCTTCGATGACGATGTCCACCTCCGCGTCTCGCCACGGAATACGCGCCGGGTCGCGTTCGCTGTAGACGATGACAGGTTGACCATCGACGCTAAGCTCTCCGTCTGCTGCCTCCACGGCCACCGGCAGGGTGCCCAGCAGCGAGTCATATTTCAACAGATGGGCCAGCGTTTTGCTGTCCGTCAGATCGTTGATTGCCACAATCTGAATGTCCGGATTGCCCAGCGCCGCGTGCAGGACGTTACGCCCGATTCTGCCGAAACCATTAATACCGACCTTAACCATGATCAACTCCTTATTTGTTGTCTCTGGGGGTACTTTAGGCTTCCGGCATTTTGGCGTAAATGACGGATAAGGATCACTTTACGCCATTTTTCGGCAGTGAAAACGCTGACGATACTCTCCTGGCGTCAGGTGCAGTTGCTTTTCAAAGATGCGCCGCAGGTTGATGGCACTCCCCAATCCCGTTTGCTCCGCAACGCGTTCCAGCGTGTCGTTGCTCTGTTCAAGCCGTTCCCTGGCGGCAGCAAGGCGCGCTTCGGCGACGTAGCGCGCCGGAGAGACTCCGGTTTCGCGGGTAAACACGCGGCTGAAATTGCGCGGGCTCATGGCGACTTTTTCCGCCAGGTTTTCCACGCACAAATCTTCGGTAATGTTGTCGAGAATCCACTTCATCAGATCGCCTATCGGCCCCGGGCTGTGGATTTGCCGGAGGTTGTAGCGGCTAAACTGCAACTGACCGCCGGGGCGACGAAGATACATCACCATATCCTGGGCAATATCGCGGGCGAGGCTAAAGCCGTAATCTTCTTCCACCAGGGCCAGCGTCAGATCGAAACCGGAGCTGACGCCGCCGGAAGTCCAGATGGGGCCATCCTGGATATACAGCGGCCCGCCTTCGATGCGAATCTCAGGAAAGGCCGCCTGCATCGATTCCAGCATCTTCCAGTGGGTGGTGGCCCGGCGGCCGTTCAGCAGACCGCTTTGCGCCAGCAGAAGCGCGCCGCCGCAGATAGAAGCGACACGGCGTGCATGGGGGGCGGCGAGACGCAGCCAGTCGACAACGGCGATGCCTTCCAGCTCGTTTTGCCCTTTGCCGGTGATAATAATGGTATCGAGCGGCTCGCGCGGATCCACTTCGTGCAGGCGGTGGTCGGCAAGCAGGTTCAGCCCGGACTGACCGTGGATCACCTGATGAGGTTGAGTGGTGGCGACGGCGACACGATAGCGCGGCGCTTGAGCGCCATCGGCATGCAGTCGGTTTGCCTGCATCAGAATGTCGGCAATACCGGCGGACTCAAACAACATGCCGCCATCGGGGACGATAATTAGTATTTTCTTCATATCCTGAAAAGTAAATCTTTGACAAAATAAGTCAACAGCGAAAATGGCGGTTTGCTTCACGGGAGACGATGGCCGCTGCCGACACTTTCAGACGCGGCCCTGGAGAAGGAAAAGGGCGTCAATGTGACGAAAGCACATTGACGCCCGGGTGTTAAGCCCGCTGATGCGCAGGCCATTTGCCCAGCGTCGGGGAGTTAAAAGTCATACTGCAGGGAGAGACGGTTTTGCCAGAAATTTTTATCCGAGGTGGAGTTGGTCTGTACGCCAGCAAAGTCCGTTAGGCTCAGCCCGTTCAGCATGCCCCCGAAACGATAGGTGCCGTAGATCAGGTATTCAGACTGATGGCTGCTGGAGGCGCCTGCCGTGGGCGTTAAATCCATAAACGAGTAACGGCTGCCGAGGGAGACCTGCTCTGTGGCGGCCCAATTCAGATCGGTAGAATAGGCGTTGCCGCTCCCCAGGTCCTGGGTACTGGTAAAAAAGGGCTGCGCGAAGTAGGGACCGGAGGAGGTATTATGCGCGTACGGTGTCACCAGGGCGCCGTTGCCGTAAGCATTACCGTTGGCGGCGATGTGGTTATAATTCAGCGTCCATGCCAGAGACGGGGCAAACTTCATACTAAACTGCGCGCCATAGCTGGTGCTGTTCACCTCGCCGGCCAACGCTTCGCCTTCGCTCAGGCCGCGAATGAACTGGAGGCCGATTTTGGGCGCAGTGGCATATTCGTTCCATGAGAGAAAGCTGTCAGCATAGACGATCCGCGTATAGTCGTCATAGTTTTCATACCACATCTGGGCGTTCACTTTGCGATCGCCGAACGCGATGGCGCGCCCGCCGCCGACGCCCCACATACCGTTGGTGCTTTGTTCTATGTCGGTATAAGCGGTGGTATCCAGAAACTGATCGTCGCCCCAGGGTTTATAGCGGGTGATTTTTGTGGCATGGAGGAAGTTGTCGCTATCGCCATAGCTGGCATCCACTGCCCGGAAAAGTATGGGCGTAATGCGCCAGTCATAGTCGCCGATAAAAGGAATATTAATCCGCTGGTCGCCGGCGGTGATCCTGAACTGGTCATAATGCCAACTGAGCCAGGCTTCACCGACGCCGGTTTGATTGGAGCCCAACTCGGTCACCAGATGGTCATCGTTATGGGAAATCCCGCGCTGCAGAATGCCGCTGACGCCGAGGCTGATGCCATAATATTCCGCCGTGGCGTATTTGACGCTGCCGCCGTAGCTGACCGTGTCCTGTGATAGGCCAGGAACAAAATAGGCATTATGGGTTGAATAGTATAATGTGCGTAGACTGCCGCTGACGTTTCCGCAGGTAAAGAATTCCGTTAGTGAACCGGCGATGCCGGATTCACAGTCGTGGGTTAATGGAATTGCGGCGCGGCTGGCATCGATAAATATCCCCTGGGAAATGAGTAACGCGCCCAGCGCCAGTCCGCGATGTATGGTTTTACATTTCATTTATATTGCCCTGTTAAATATTACTGCAATTTCGGGAAGAAAATACCGACCATTAATCTGGCGGGTAATAATGTTGTGCTTTTATTCTGTAGGGCACCGGGTAAACACCCAGAGTTTTATTTATCGGTTAACGACAACGGATTGCTGTCTAAGTCTAACTGGTCGCGTAGCGCCCAGCCGCGCAGCTTGCCTGGGTTTAGTAAACCATCGGGATCGATATATTTCTTAACGGCAACGACATCGGGGCGAATAATCCCCTGTTTACCGTCTTCAACCTGAAAAACATGCGGATTATTAATCTTGACGTCGTTATCACGAAATATCTGCATAATTTCATTGAGTCGCTCTTCTGTTGAATAGCGTACCAGTTGCAGGCCGCTGGCGGTAATATTTCCCTCATTATCGCGGAGGAATTCTATATGTGAGATGACCTCCCCGGAGAACCGCTGCTCCATCTGTAATATTTGCTGCGGATAGTGCTGGTAATTAAATGCCGTCTGTAAATAGGTCAACGTATTGTCGACTTTGAGCGCATGCAGCGTGGTGTGATTCCAGCAATATTCCATTAATGAGGTGTTGCGCTCCCGGGCCTCGTCGCCGCTCTGGCGGATGGCGTTTTGCCCCCGATGTTTCGCCACCAGACCGTTACACAGTCCTTCGCTCTCTTCGGCGATCACGCTGATGACGGCGTGTTGTCCGGCGCGATAGTGACCGTTGAGGTGACTAAAATAGTTGGGGATTGGCGCGGCAAGCAGCGCCAGCTGACGCTTGACGAAGCCCGGAGAACGGAGGCACTCGTTGGCATAATTCAGGGCGTCGGCGAAGTCGTCAAACACATCCAGGCGTTCGATCCAGCGGTGAGCCGGGGCAAGCGCCAGTTCGACCTCAAGGATGATGCCATTACTGCCGTAGGCGTGATGCAGCAGCAGCGCCTGTGGGGCCGGAATGGTCAACACGCGGGGGGAGGCCTCAACGGTCATCACTTTGACGCTGAGGACGTTGCCGGGAGCCGCCAGGGGGCCGTAGTTAATGGAACCGATGCCGCCAAAACCGCCGCAGTAGAGGCCACCTAAGCTGGCCAGGCGGAAGGTTGACGGCATGCAGCGCAGCTCCCAGCCCGTCGGGCGGGTAGCGGCTTCAATCTCTGCCAGGCGAATGCCGGCCTGTGCGCGCACCGTGCCGTTCTGAAGTTCGCAGATCCGGTTCAATCCGGTCATATCGACCAACACGCCGCCCTCCAGGGGCACCAACTGACCATAATTGCCGGTCGCACTGCCGCGCAGAGTCAGCGGCAACTGCTGCTGTACGCAGGCGGCAACCAGCTGCCGCAGCTCTTCCTGGTCGCGTGGGCGGACCACCGCGTCCGCCTGTTTTCCTTCCAGCTGTTGGTTGAGTACCGGACTGAACCAGTGAAAATCGCGGGAAAGACGTTTGATCTTCGCCGGCTGTAAGGTCCACTCCAGTCCCGGCAATGCCTGCTGGATCCGTGTGACCGCCTGTTGACGTTGCTCACGAGTCATCATTTTCTACCTGTTCATCATCAATATGTTAGTGAGATTGCACCGCTTCGCTTTCATGCCATGCGCTGAGCGCCCGGCGCGACACCCACGACATCACGCCAAACAGCGCGATACCGGCGAGGGAAATTAACAGCAGTGCGGCAAACATCAGCGGGATATCCAGCTGGTAACCCGCCTGCAGGATCTGATAGGCGAGGCCGGTATTGGTGCCGCCGGTGCCGGCGACAAACTCCGCCACCACGGCGCCAATCAGCGACAGACCGCTGGAAATACGCAGGGCGCCGAAGAAATAGGGCAGCGCGGAGGGAATGCGCAGCCGCACCAGGGTTTGCCAACGGCTGGCATGGTTGAGTCTGAAATAGCTCAGCAGGCCAGGCGACACGCTGCGCAATCCTTGGGTGGTATTAGAGATGATCGGGAATACCGCCATCAGGGTTGAGCACACCACCAGCGAGAGGGTGGCGTCCTTGACCCAGATAATGATCAGCGGCGCGATAGCGACAATGGGCGTCACCTGCAAGAAGACGATGTACGGAAACAGTGCGGTTTCCACAAAACGGTTCTGCACCAGGATAAACGCAATGGCGGTGCCAATGACGATCGACAGGAGAAACGAGATCAGGGTGATCTTCAGCGTGAACAGCAATGACAGCAGCAGCGGCGTCAGATGCGTCCACAGGCTTTCCACCATCACGAGCGGGGAAGGCACCAGAAATTGCGGGATGCGGAAATAGCTGACCGCCCCCTGCCACAGTAAAATCACCAGTACCGCGACGAGAGTCGGGTAGAGAATTTTGAGAAAACGGGGATGATTAATCCACGGCGTCGATTTAGCGGCTTTCATATTATGGCTCCATACCGGATTGGCTTGCTTGTAAGAGGCTGTCCTGCAGTTGCCGGGCATAGTGGGAAAATGTCGGGCTGACGCGGAAATCCTCGCTGCGCGGGAACGGCTCTCTGATGGCGATATCTTCGACCACCCGGCCAGGGCGGGCCGCCATCATAATCACCCGCTGAGAGAGGAACACCGCTTCATGGATCGAATGGGTGACGAAGACCACCGTCAGGTTTTGCTCCTGCCAGAGACGCAACAGATCGCTATCGAGCTTATTACGTGTAATTTCATCCAGCGCGCCGAAGGGCTCATCCATCAGCAGCAGTTTTGGCCGCGTCACCAGGCCACGGGCGATGGAGACGCGCATCTGCATGCCGCCGGAGAGTTCGCGCGGCAGGACGTTGGCGAACTTGCCCAGTCCCACCAACTCCAGGGCTTCGCTCACCCGGGTGTTGGCTTCCGCCCGCGGGACACCGGCAAGATCCAGCGGCAGCCGGACGTTGCTGTGGACGTTGCTCCACGGCATCAACGTGGCTTCCTGGAAGACGAAAGAGAGGGGCAACTGGGCTTTTTCGCGGCTGTCGCGACGCCATAGCATCAGCTTGCCGTCGCTGGGTTCTACCAGGCCGGCGACCATTTTCAACAGGGTGCTCTTACCGCAGCCGGAGGGGCCGAGCAGGGTAACAAACTCACCCTGATTGATGGTCAGATTAACGGGCAGCAGCGCTCGGGTGCCGTTGCTGTATATTTTTTCCGCCGAGAGCACTTCGATGGCAGGCGTCACGGGTGTCTGGGTGAAGCGGCTGTCGCTCATGACGGTAAGTTTGGGGGCGGTATTCATGGCATGACTCCGGCATCTTTGATCATATCCAGGGTGTAGGTCTGCTCAAAAGGCACTTTGCTGGCGTCGATCAGCTTGTTTTTCACCAGCATATCCCAGGTTTTTTTCAGCCGCAGCTGGGTGATAATCCCGATACCGCCGGTCATGGCGTCGCCACCGGTGACCAACTGGTATTTCTTCATCTGGGCAATACCAAAGGCGATCTGCTCGGCACCCATTTGCGGATTCGCTTTGCTGATCAGTTGATTACCGGCGCTGGGATCCTGAAGGTAGCTTTTCCAGCCCTCCATCGAGGCTTTGACGAACGCCGCCACGGCCGCCGGGCGCTTCTTGATGGTGTCGGCCATACAGATAATCGAGTTGCCGTAGGGAGGGTAGCCCCAGTCGCTGAGGGGATAGACGTAGAACGGCTGCCCCCCTTTGGCGACGGAGAACGGCTCAGAAGTCACGTAGCCCTGCTGCACCAGATTTTTGTCTGCCAGGAACGGCTGGACGTTGAAGGTATAGGGGCGCACTTTGGTGTTGCCCAGCCCCAGCTCACTCTTCGCCCACGGCCAGAAGGAGGTATAGGCTTCGGTGGCGAGCAGGAAGGTTTTATCTTTTAATTCTGCCGGGTTATTCACCTTAGTATGGGTGATAAATACCGTCGGCGAATGCTGGAAAACGGTGGCGACGGTCACGGCGTGCACGCCCGCCTGCCAGGTCTCCAGCGCCTGGCCGTTGTCGCCGAGGGTACAATCCGCCTGACCCGCCGCCATCAACTGCATGACGTTGATCTGCGGGCCCCCCATTTTAATATCGACATCGAGACCGGCGTTCTTGTACAGCCCTTTGGCCTGGGCCTGATAGAAACCGCCGTGTTCCGCCTGGGCATACCAGTTGGTCAGGAAAGTAAACTTTTCCGCCGCGAGGCAGGATGCCGAAGTGGCGATGGCCGCGAGGGTCAGTATGGTGTAAGCCGGAGTACGCATATTTTTCATCAGAGTTCCTTTTACTCAGCAACGGAAGAGGATGGAGTGGACTGCACAAAGCCGTTCCAGTGGTGTTTTCCCCAGCTTGGTTCGTGACGTACGACCCACTCCATGCGGTGGATTTCGCTAATGGCCTGCGCCCAGCTGACGGCCAGAGATTCGAGCAGTCCCTGGCCCTGCTCCAGAGTCGCCGGGGTCGGGTCGCCGATAACGCCGCTGGGGCCAAAATCGTAAGAAGCCCAGGCGGCCGCGGGCCGGCCTTTGGACAGGGTCGGACAGGGGAATTGCGGCGGAAAGTTGGCGACGGCGCGATCCATATGCACGCACTCCGGCGCCAGGGCCAGCATCAGCGCCGTTTCGCTATGGCCCGCGTGCATCGCCATTTTCTGTTCCTGAGGGCTGAGAAACTGCTTTTCGCTATTGGGAACGTTGAACACGTCGTGCGGGATGATGATCATATCGCCGTGACGCAGGCGCATTTCCCGGGAGGCCATTTGCAGCACCTGCGGCTGTCCGCCGTGACCATTGATCATCAGCAGCTTGCGAAAGCCGGCCCGATACAGCGATTCGGCTATCTCAAGGAGCGTGTGCAGCAACGTGTCGCCGCTCAGGGTCAAGGTGCCGGGAAAATGCAGATGCTCGTCGGACTTACCGTAGGTAATCGGCGGGATGGCGTAGGCCGGAATATCCGCCGGCAACCGGGCGAGGGCATGGCCCGCCACGCCGGAAGAGATAACGCTGTCCACGGAACAGGGCAGATGCGGACCGTGTTGTTCAATGGCTCCGGTGGGGAGCACGATAACCGTATTGCTTTTGTCTGGCAGGGCAGCAATCGCCGTCCAGCTCAGAAAAGGGAGAAAGCGCTCTGCAGGGATATAACCGTTGATCATCGCTGTGCCTCTGGGTCGAGAATTATTGGGGTAACCAGACTGTCGCTTCGACTTCAATCAGCACCGTGGCGTCGGGCAGCATTTCGCTGACCTGCACCACGGTCGAAGCCGGCGGTTGACCGGGGTAAAACAGCTTCCTTACCCGGCTGTAATAGGGAAAATGGTCGAGGTTGCGAAAGTACTGTACCAGTTTGATGACGTCGCTCATCTGTCCTCCGGCAGACTCCACGGTCCGGCGGATACTTTCCAGGACGTACCAGCTCTGGGCCAGGATCGGCCCCTGTTTGGCATCCGTCGAAAACTCGCCCGTTTCCCCCAGCAGCTCCCGTACTTCTTGCGGAACATCCAGGAAGCCGTTGACGATGGTGCCGCTCAGCGGATTGACCGGAATAATGCCGGAAAGAAAAATAAAATCGCCGGCTCTGCGCCAGGCGGCATACCGCGCCAGCGGAGCGCCCGCGCCTGCATCAAGACTCATACGTCATCTCCTGTCGCCACACCCGCTGGTGGGTTAACCTGCCGCGGTTAATCACCAGACGAGCTGCGCTGTTTAAAGGCCAGGTAAAGCTGTCGCTCCCTGGGAAAATCACCAGACTGGCAGCGTTGCCGACAGCAAAAGGCGCAGCGTCTGCCGACGCGCCGGTTAACGCAGCCCGGTCGCAGATCAGTCGCGACTGACGGTCGAAAACGTCGCTGAGCTGGGCGCTGAACAGACCGCAGGCCAGAGTATCCAGCGGGTCATAGCTCCCCGCCGGACAGAAGGCGTCCTGCACATTGTCGCAGCCGAGCAGGGTGGCAACGCCAGCGGAGCGGGCCTCATGGAGCAGCGTGATCCCCCGCTGGCGCGGTGTGCGGCCAGTGATCGCATCCTGTAGCAGCAAGTTGGTCATTGGCAGGGCGATAAGGGTGACGGAGTACATCGCCATCTGGTCGAGGATCCGCGCCACTTGCTCTTCGCTGCCGCAGGCCAGGGCGCAGCCGTGGCTGCAGCTGATGTGTCCCGGAAAAGCGTGGCGCGAGAGATACTCCGCCAGCCAGGCCAGTCCTCTGGGATTGTCGCTGAGCTCCTCATCGATATGCAGATCCAGATCCAGCCGCCAGCGGGCCGCGCTGTGCAGCAGGTTTTCCATCGCCGCAGGATCCCAGTTGGAGGAGTGAACAAATCCGCCGAGTAAGCAGCCCTCACCGCTGTTGGCCACCGTCTGCGCAATGACCTCCGCAGCGGCTGGATCGGCAAACAGCCCCAATGGCGCCAGAGCCACTCGCTCGACGCTGATGCCGGGATGCTGCAGGCGGGCAATCTCCTGCCATGCGTCAGGCGTGGCGGCGGTAAACCAGTCGATATGCGTGCGTAAATAAGTGACGCCATTGGCTGCTGCCCGGGCCAGCGCAGCAGACGCGCGGCGTTGAATATCCTGCGCGGTCCAGTGCCGACGATCCTCATGCATAGCGCGAATGGCGGCCAGCAGACCGGGTTCCGTCGGACGGCAGCGTTCAATGGTATAGGTTTTATCTAAATGGGCGTGGGGTTCGATAAGGCCGGGCAGCGTCAACGCGCCGCCGAGATCCCATAAGCCGTGATTTGTCTGGCCGGATGGCGCTATTGCCGCGATCTGCCCGTCGGCAAAGGTCAGGTCCGCCGTCAGCGGCGCGCCGTTATGCTGCGTCGGCCAGCCTGCAGGCAGCGCCCATGCCGGGAGGCGGGCGTTGCTGATGCCGGCAAGCGGCGCGTGGGGTGAGGGGATATGCATCGTCACTCTCCTCACAGGTCGAGAACCAGAACCGGCGTTTTCGCCCGCGAACAGCACAGGGTTATCTGACGGTTCCCGGCTTTTTCTTCTGCTGTCAGGACGCCATCCCGGTGTTCAGGAATGCCGTCAATAACGTCGGTAATACAGGAGCCGCAGATCCCTTGTTCGCAGGAGAGCATGACCTCAATTCTGGCGTGCAATAATACCTGGGCGATGGTCTGTTCTGGTGCCACCTGCAGGCGCTGACCGGTTGACGCCAGCTCAATATAAAAACTTTTATTCGCCACATCATTATTCATGCCGACGGGAGTAAAACGCTCAAAAGAGAATTGTGAGGGCTGCCAGCCATATATTTTCATCATATCCTGTAGCCGCTGAATAAAGCCGTCCGGGCCACAGGCAATCACGGCGATATCGGCTTCCGGGGCGGTTAGACAGGCGGGGGGCCGCTGGCGCAAAGAGTCGCCCTCGTCACTGCAATGGATAACGATATTTCCCGCCGCCGAGAGCTGCTCCAGTCGCGCGGCAAAGGCCACGTGCCGGGCGGTGGCGACATAATAATGAATTTCAAAATCAATCTGTTGCAACGCTAGTTCTTCAGCCATCGCCAGCAACGGGGTAATACCGATGCCGCCGGCCAGCAGCAGATAACGCCCGGCCTCCGGCCGTGGGAAATGGTTGCGCGGGCGGGAGATGGACAGCCGATCGCCGGGTTTAAGCTGCTGGTGCAGATAGCGCGATCCGCCGGAGGAAATATCTGCCAGTCTGACGCAGATTTCATAACTCTGGCGGTGGTCAGGAATACCGCAGAGAGAATACTGCCGCGGGCCGATGCCGGGAATCATAATATCGATATGGGCTCCCGCAGAATAGCCGGGAAATATCTCCCCGGTTTCGGGAATGAATTTTAATGACAGATTACCGAGCCCGTTTGGGCTTATTTCCTTGACCGATACAGGAATCAGATCGCCGTCTTTCATTAACCTTTACCATCCCGCATTAAGTTGTCCGCAGGGCGGCCTGAATCAGCGAAGGGAGAAAACGCCCTGCGCCGTAGGCTGTCCGGAGTACGAGTTAATCGGTGAAACGATTGTTTCTCCGCTGTGAATGCTACGGTATTGTGATAAAACTGTTGCGTCCAGAGCTTTGATTCGCACAACCCGTTGCAAAAAAGAGAGCACCCAGACCATGTTTGCATTCTCCCGTTTTCTGCTGTATTTCACCGAAGTGGCCCGCCAGGGATCGTTTCGTAAAGCGTCAGAGGCGCTGCATGTTTCGGCGTCTTCCATCGATCGTCAGATTTTGCGCGTCGAAAATGAGCTGGCGATGCCGCTGTTCGAGCGCCATCCGACAGGGCTGCGCCTGACGGCTGCCGGGGAGCTGCTCCTGCATGCGGCTAATAACTGGAAAAAGGACTTTACCCGGGTGTGCGAGCAGTTGGATGACCTGCGCGGTTTACGGCGCGGGCATGTGCGCATCGCGACTATCGACGCCATTAACCGGCATTTCTTTTCGGCGATGCTGAAGGAGGTGCATAACCATTATCCCAACATTTCATTTACATTGACCACCATGAACAATATCAACATCCAGCAGGCGCTGATCTCGGGCGAGGCGGATTTTGGTATCATGCTCAACCCGCAAAGTTCCCGCGAATTGCAGGTGCGGGCCTTTGTCGAAATGAATATCGGCATCGTGGTGCCCAAAGGTCACCCGCTGGAAAGCCGTAACGCCGTAAGGTTTAATCAGTGCATCGAATACCCGTTTATCATTCCTTCCGCGCCGCTGATGATCAGTGAACCGGTGGAAGCGTTGGTGAATATCAGCGGCAATGAGGTTAGGGAAGTGGCTGTTTCTAATAACATTCATATGATAAGAACCCTGATCAAAGAGCAGATGGGAATCGGCATTTTGTGTCGTCTTGATATTCTGGATGAGATTCAGTCCGGCCAGCTGGCGTTTATTCCGTTGACCGATCCGCAGCTTAAACCCTTCACTCTGGCGCTGTGCGTCTCCCCCGCCCGGCAGCTGTCGCTGGCCGCCTCCATGATGCTCAAGCAGCTGGAAATCCTCTTCAGCCAGATTTGACATCCAGGCACTAAAACAATTCATTATATGCATCATTATGGTGCATTTTGTGGGGTAGTGAATCAAAGGTTGCATGAAGGCGAGGTGCTGGCATAGTGCGATCCTGGCGGGGGCGTCGCGAGATGACGGATGCCGATCGTACCTGGCATCGTTTTTGTATAACGGAATATGAGTAGAAGCGGTCAGTACGGTTTATCCGTGCGGGACATTGCTCAGTAACCATTTCGCGGTTCAACGTTGACCGGGGTGGGAGGCTGAGCCGTTATCCGCTCATCCTCTTTCCCGGCGTTATGAGGAGAGGGGCAATGAAAATAGGTGCACGCATTCCCTGGGGCTACCGTGTGCTGGGCCTGGTGGTCCTGAGCGGTATGTCTCTGACCGTTCAGGCTGAAGAGAAGATTGTTCTGCTGACCTCCTGGTACGCCCAGGCGGAGCAGGGCGGTTATTATCAGGCGCAAGCGACAGGGATCTACAAAAAATACGGTCTGGACGTCGACATTCGCTCCGGCGGCCCCCAGGTTAACGGCATGCAACTGCTGTTATCAAAACGGGCAGACGTCATTATCGGCTACGATCTGCAGCTGTTGGAAGGCATTCAGCGGGGATTTCAGGCCAAAGCTATTGCCGCCCCCTTTCAGTATGATCCCCAGGGACTGCTGACCCACGCCGATGTCACCTCACTGGCGGGGCTAAAGGGGAAAACCATTCTGGTCTCCAGCTCCGGTCAGGCGACGTGGTGGCCGTGGCTGAAGGGGCAGTATCAACTGAATGATGCCCAGGTCCGACCCTATACCTTCAATATTCAACCCTTTGTTGCGGACGACAGCGTCGCCCAGCAGGCCTACGTCAGTTCCGAGGTTTTCCAGGCGCAAAAAGCCGGGGTGAAATCGAACTTTTTCCTGTTTTCCGAACACGGTTATCCTCCCTACGGCGGCATTCTGATTGCCCGCCCGGAAACTATCGCCGATCGCAAAGCGGCGATGGCGAAGTTTGTGCGCGCCTCGATGGAGGGGTGGGTGAGCTATCTGAACAATCCGGCCCCGGGAAATGCGTTGATTAAAAAAGATAACCCCAAAATGACCGACGATCTGCTGGCCTGGGCGGTTACGCAAATTCGCCAGCATCACCTCATTGATGGCGGCGACGCCGCCAGCGAGGGCTGGGGGACGATGACGGAAACGCGCTGGCGCAAGACCCGCGATTTTATGGTTAGCGCCGGGCTGCTGGATGCCGCTACCGACTGGAAGCAGGCCTATACCACCGAATTTGTACAGGCTATGCAGGTTAAACCCTGAGGAGCGACACCATGTCACTATTGATTAAAAACGCGCATGCCATCCTCAGCGGTCTCTCGGGGGACGCCGCGCGGCTGGCCGGGCCGGATATCCGTATCCGCGATGGCGTTATCATCGCCATCGGTTCGCTGCCCGCGCTGCCGGAGGAGCGGCAGATCGACGCCCGGGACTGTGTGGTCTATCCGGCATGGGTAAATACCCATCACCATCTTTTTCAGTCGCTGTTGAAGGGAGAGCCTCAGGGGCTGAATCAGAGTCTGACGGCATGGCTAAGCGCCACGCCGTACCGTTTTCGCGCCGCGTTCGATGAGTACACCTTTCGTCTGGCGGTGCGCATCGGTCTGGTGGAACTGTTGCGTTCGGGCTGTGCCACCGTGGCGGATCACAACTATTTATACTGGCCTGATATGCCCTTCGATACGTCGGAGATTGTGTTTAGCGAAGGCGAGGCGCTGGGCATGCGGATTGTTCTGTGTCGCGGAGGCGCTACCCAAGGGCGGGCTGTTGAGCAGGATCTGCCGGTTGCGCTGCGTCCCGAAACCTTCGATGGCTATATGGCGGATATTGAACGGCTGGTCAAACGCTATCACCACTCTGGCGCCGGATCTCTGCGGCGGGTGGTAATGGCGCCCACCACCGTTCTGCATTCCTCGCCGGGCGCCCAACTGCGGGAGATGGCCGGACTGGCACGTCATCTGGGCATCCGGCTGCACAGCCATCTGTCGGAAACCGTGGATTATCTGGATGCCGCGCGGGAGAAGTTCGCCATGACGCCGGTTCAGTTCTGCGCCGAGCATGACTGGCTGGGAAATGACGTGTGGTTTGCGCATCTGGTGAAACTGCTGCCAGAAGAGATCGTGCTGCTCGGGCAAACCGGCACTGGCATCGCCCATTGTCCGCAAAGTAACGGGCGACTGGGAAGCGGGATTGCGGATCTGCTGGCGCTGGAAAAGGCCGGGGTGCCGGTATCGCTGGGCGTGGACGGCGCCGCCTCCAATGAAGCGGCGGATATGCAAAGCGAAGCCCATGCTGCATGGCTGTTGCAACGAGCGCGTAAGGGCATGCTGGCGCAGCCGCGCTACGCCGGCGGTACCTTTGAGGGCGGCGCCGATGCGGCGACGGTGGAGGATGTGGTGCGCTGGGGAAGCGCGGGCGGCGCGCGTATCCTCGGCTTGCCGCAGTGCGGCACCATCAGTGTCGGGATGCAGGCGGATTTGGCCATTTATCGCCTCGACGATCCGCGCTATTTCGGGCTGCACGATATCGCAATTGGCCCGGTGGCCTGCGGCGGTCGGGCCTCCCTGAAAGCATTGCTGCTCAATGGCCGGCCAATTGTTGAGGAGGATGTAATTCCCGGTCTGGATCTTGAAGCCATGCGACACGACGCGCTGGCGGCGGTACGAACCCTACAGCAGCGTGCGGCTGTTTAACCGAAAAACAGGATAATCAAGATGACGCAATCTATTCAGAATCAGGGTTATGCATTACAGGAACTGGAGAAAGAAGCGCTGATGGGTGCGCCGGGGGAAGAGACGTTTAACCGCGAAGTGCGCTGCATCGATCTCTCAAATTTTGAGGAGAGGAAAAGTGAAATTGCCGATCGCCTATGGGAGGCGGCCGTGGAGATTGGCTTCTTTCAGGTCAGCCATCACGGTATTCCGCTGGCGGATATTCGTCAGGCGTTCAGCATGACCGAGGCGTTTTTCGCCCTGCCCGATGAGGTAAAAAGGCAGTATCCGCTGGCCCGCAATGCCGGTTGGGAAAGCAAGGCGCAGGTCCGGCCGTCGACGAAGACGCCGGACCAAAAAGAGTCGTACCAGATTACTCGTCCGTTGATGGCGGGGCTGTGGCCCAACGACCAGGAGCTGCCGGCGTTCAGAAAGACGATGCTGGAGTTTGAATCCCAGTGCTGGCAGTTGGGGATGAAGCTGCTGTCTTGCTTTGCCCTAAAGCTGGGGTTTGCGGAGTCGTTTTTCACCACCGCTCACGATCCGGATCGTGAAACCTACCAGAGCACATTGCGCATGCTGCACTACTACGCCAGCGAGCAGGCGCAGCAGGGAATGTGGCGCGCCGGCGCGCATACGGATTTTGACTGTCTGACGCTGCTGTTCCAGCGTCCGGGGCAGGGCGGGTTGCAGGTGTGTCCGGGTAAGGACCGTGAGAGCCAGCAGTGGACCAGTATTGAACCTCGCGAGGAGGTGATCACCTGTAATATCGGCGATATGCTTATGCGCTGGAGCGACGACCAACTGCCTTCTAACTTCCATCGGGTGAGAAGCCCGCTTGCGCATGAGTATCAGGGACCACGCTACAGCCTGGCATTTTTCTGCCAGGCCAATAAAGATGTTGAGATCCTCGGACCGCAGGCGAAATACCCGCCGATTACCGCAGAAGCCTATCTGCAGCAGCGTATACAGGCCAACTTCGCCAAAGGATAGGTTTTGCCGACGGTTATCGTTGCGCGCCTCCTCCTGAAGAAATTGTTAAAGCAAAGCCCACGCCACGGTGTGGGCTTTTTCCAGCCCGCTAAGGTGCGGTGAAATACGCCGCCGCAGCGCCTCTCCGGCCTCGGTCAACGCCACGCTGCGCGTGGTGCGATGCAACAGGCGAACGCCCAGGCGCGCTTCCAGCTCGCGGGTAGCATGGCTTAACGTGGAGCGCGTTGCGCCGGAAAAATCCGCCGCGCTGGATGACCTGCAGGCGCAATACGGCAGGCAGCTCTATGTTCTGCTGCTGGACGTTACCGATGTTGATGCTGTACGCCGGACGTATCGATGTGCTGGTCAGTAACGCGGGATATGGGCTTTTCGGCGCGGCAGAAGAAGTGACCGATGCGCAGATTGAGCGTCAGATAGCCACCCATCTTACGGCGTGATTCAGCTTATTCGTGCCGCGTTGCCTGCCCTGCGTCAGCAAGGAGGCGGGCGTATTGTGCAGATATCGTCAGAGGGCGGGCAGATGGCGTGGCCGAATTTCAGCCTTTATCACGCCAGCAAATGGGGGATTGAAGGATTCATTGAATCTGTCGCGCAGGAAGTGGTGTCGTTTGGCATCGATTTTATGATTGTTGAACCCGGACCGACGGCGACGAACTTTGCGTGCGGACTGGATATCGCTTCACCGATAGCCTGCGATGAAGATACGCCCGCGGGCGAGGTTCGCCGCGCTCTGGCGCAGGGAACTATCGCTATTAACGGCGATGCGTTAAAAACTGTTGCTGTGATTGTTGCCGCTTCGGATGAGATGACGCCACCGTTTCGTCTGGCGTTGGGCAGTAAGGCGTATCATTCGATCAGCGAGGCGCTGAACAATCGGTTACAGGTGCTGAAGGATACCCGCACGGTGGCACTGAGCGTGGATAAGGATGCATATCAGACTGAATAAACATAGAGAAACCGTGACGCGCAGAGAAAACCCACGTCATGACGCGGATTTTCTCTGCGTGGCGGCCGGGGATATTTTCACGATGGTGATGGAGGTTGCGCCTGATGGGGGAATAATTATTTTTAATTAGCATTTCACACATGGCTAAATTGTTACTCTCGATTTATACATAAAAATGATAACGATTCCCTGCTATTTTTAGGGTGTCGATTGTCCTGAATAAAGTAGCCGCGTCGCCGGGTTACGGTTGCCGACATATCTGTTATCAGATAGAAAAAAGGTGATAAAATTTAAATATTACTTTCTTCTGTCGCGGTTATAATATTTTTCTCCGGTGGTAGTCTGTCTTTTGCTCATGCAGACCAGGGGGCAGGCGTGGCAGAAATAAAGATAGCTGTCTGGATAGAACTGTCGCCATTATTGTCGCGGACGAAGATTAACTGAGCGAAAATAACGGCAAGTTGCACAAGTGGTGGAAATGTCTTTGAAATGAATAATTTTATTTTTTAGATCACCCGAGAGGCTTAAACGGCCAGCGACGGGAACGTCCTGAAGGCAAACATTTCAGTCCTTCAATGCCCGATTGTGTAAATCTGTTCATCCGGCAACCTACTGATGAACGGGCGCAACAGAGCATTTTAGCCACGTTGCTGACACGCTCACCCCCGGTGAAGGATCAGCATAGCGATGAGCTTATTGGTATGATTTTTGGCGTTTTATGGATGATTTCCTGCATCTGGTGTGGTTCATTTAGGGGAATGGATGCTCTGAGTGGTATTGCTCAGCCCGACTGGTGATGTGTGATGTCTGGCGATTGAGCCGATCGTACAATCCGGGTTGCGTTCTTTTATTTATTAGGTGAGCTAACCATTTTATTTTAAGCGGTTAGCTCATTTAAATGATCAAAGCAAGAAAAATGTTATTGATATAAATTCATAGCTTTTTATGTCTTTAGGTAAGTCGTTATATATATATGATGCTCTCGCATATATTGTGACCTCACCATTTTTTAAACCGGAGTCGATAACTTTCTTTATTAGTTCATCTGTTTTTTCATCATACTTAACAGATGCATTCATAGTGTTTAATATAGGTGTGCCATCCAGTTTTTTTTCAGATGAGTTAAATCTTATGATGTCTCCTTTAGTGTATTTTCCTTTCCCTTTTTTCTCTATAACTAAATAAACTTCATCTTGCAGTTTTTCATATTTTACTTTGCTTATTTTTTTCTTAAGCGCTGTCTCGTATTTGTTTATGTTCTTTGATGCTGTGTTGTTAATGGATAATATGTTTTCTTTTATTTCTTTCTCGCTAATAGTTAAAGTTTTATTAAGTGCGTCATTAAAACCTAATGCCAGTGCTTTTTCAGAAACGTCAAATCCATTAAATTCTAAATTTTTTGAGTCCATTATGATTTTCTGTAAATAGAATACGCCTAATGAATAAGACATAGTTTCACTCAAATTTTTCTTATTTAGAGTTTCTTTTTTCTTATTCTGGCTGCCCTGCAACTGGACATTCTGCTGCTTGAGAGTGGCGATCTGCGCGTTGAGGGCGCCGGAAGTTTGGTCAAACTTCTTCTGCGCGGCTTCGGTGGCGGCAATGAACTCGGCGTTCTTCTTGCTCAGGAGGGCGTCGGTGTTTTTCTGACCGTCCTGCAACTGGGTATTCTGCTGCTTGAGGGTGGCGATCTGAGCGTTCAGGGTACTGGCGGTTTGGTCAAACTTCTTCTGCGCGGCCTCATTGGCGGCAGTGAGCTCGGCGTTCTTTTTGCTCAGGAGGGCGTCGGTGTTTTTCTGACCGTCCTTCAACTGGGCATTCTGCTGCTTGAGGGTGGCGATCTGAGCGTTCAGGGCAGCGGAAGTTTGGTCAAACGTCTTCTGCGCGGCCTCATTGGCGGCAGTGAGCTCGGCGTTTTTCTTGCTCAGGAGGGCGTCGGTGTTTTTCTGGCTGCCCTGCAGCTGGGCGTTCTGCTGCTTGAGGGTGGCGATCTGAGCGTTCAGGGCACTGGAAGTTTGGTCAAACTTCTTCTGCGCGGCTTCGGTGGCGGCAGTGAACTCGTCGTTCTTTTTGCTCAGGAGGGCGTCGGTGTTTTTCTGACCGTCCTGCAACTGGGCATTCTGCTGCTTGAGGGTGGCGATCTGAGCGTTCAGGGCACTGGAAGTTTGGTCAAACTTCTTCTGCGCGGCTTCGGTGGCGGCAGTGAGCTCGGCGTTCCTTTTGCTCAGGAGGGCGTCGGTGTTTTTCTGGCTGCCCTGCAGCTGGGCGTTCTGCTGCTTGAGGGTGGCGATCTGAGCATTCAGGGCAGCGGAAGTTTGGTCAAACTTCTTCTGCGCGGCCTCGGTGGCGGCAGTGAGCTCGGCGTTTTTCTTGCTCAGGAGGGCGTCGGTGTTTTTCTGGCTGCCCTGCAGCTGGGCGTTCTGCTGCTTGAGGGTGGCGATCTGAGCGTTCAGGGTACTGGAAGTTTGGTCAAACTTCTTCTGCGCGGCCTCGGTGGCGGCAGTGAGCTCGGCGTTCTTCTTGCTCAGGAGGGTGTCGGTGTTTTTCTGGCTGCCCTGCAACTGGGCATTCTGCTGCTTGAGGGTGGCGATCTGAGCGTTCAGGGCAGCGGAAGTTTGGTCAAACTTCTTCTGCGCGGCCTCATTGGCGGCAGTGAGCTCGGCGTTCTTCTTGCTCAGGAAGGCGTCGGCGTTTTTCTGGCTGCCCTGCAACTGGGCGTTCTGCTGCTTGAGGGTGGCGATCTGAGCGTTCAGGGCAGCGGAAGTTTGGTCAAACTTCTTCTGCGCGGCCTCATTGGCGGCAGTGAGCTCGGCGTTCTTCTTGCTCAGGAAGGCGTCGGTGTTTTTCTGGCTGCCCTGCAGCTGGGCGTTCTGCTGCTTGAGGGTGGCGATCTGAGCGTTCAGGGCAGCGGAAGTTTGGTCAAACTTCTTCTGCGCGGCCTCATTGGCGGCAGTGAGCTCGGCGTTCTTCTTGCTCAGGAAGGCGTCG